>JAJYOO010000069.1 GCA_021796155.1 Chloroflexota bacterium | reverse complement strand
CGGGAGCGATTTTGCTCCCGCTTTCCAGATACACGGAATTACTTTTTGGCTGCCGACTTTTTGTCCGTCGGTTTCTTCTCGGCGGGCTTCTTTGATTCTGCTTTTGTTTCCTCTGCCGTTGATTCCGCAGCCGCAGGCTTTGCCGCAGTTAATCGTTTCATCAAGCGGCCTTTGCGACGCGCAGCATTGCGCGGATGAATGGCGCCTTTTTGTGCGGCGATATCTAGTGCACTGATGGCGGCCATAACGGCAGCTTTCGTATCTTTTCCGCTTTCGAGCGAGACGCGTGCATCTTTAACGGCAGTCCGAGCCGAGCCACGATAATTACGATTGCGCAGACGGCGTTTCTCGTTCTGACGATTTCGTTTGATCTGAGACTTGATGTTAGCCAAGGTCGTTCCTCCAAAAATTTCTTTCAAACTTGCACAACGAATTGCTTATTGCACAGCGAAGGCGAATTTTACATGATGGATGGCTTTTTGTCTAGAAAAAAGTCCCGGCTCTTTTTGAGAACCGGGACTTGCTTGCTAAGGTGTAGGTGTTGTTGCTGATGTTGCGCTTGCCAGCGGTGTAGTTGGTGTGCGCGGCGTGCTCGTCGGCGGACGCGTGGCGGTAGGTGTCACCATGTTGACCGGAATCTTTAATTGCTGACCAACCTGGATAGCGTTGGCATTTGTCAGGTTGTTCGCGGTGACAATATCATCCACAGTACTGTTGAACAGGCTGGCAATGCCCGCCAACGTATCATTCGGTTGAACAGTATATGGAACCAATTGTCCGCGCGGCAAATCTGCGGGAACCGGTGTTGAAGTGAACAATTCCATGCCGGGATTTGGAACGATGATCGCCTGGCCCACTTGAATGATTTGTGTTGTGGGATCAATTTCTGGATTCAACTGCAATATGAGCAGGATTCCCTTGGTGCCCAAGCCAAATTTGTCGGAAATGGTGGCAAGCGAATCACCTTCTTGCACGGTATAACTGAACGGAGCCGAAGCTGTTGATGTCACGGTTTGGGTCGGCGTCAACGTTACGGTGGGAGTAACGGTTGGTGAAGGTGTGATGGTCGGCGTATAGGTCAAGGTTGGGGTCGGAGTGCTTGTCGCGAACAAACCGGTGAGCGGTTTGCTCGGACCGGTCAGCCACAAAATAAGCAGGATCAATCCTGCCAGCACAAGGATTCCCGCGGCGCCATACACAAAGAGCGTGTTGCTTTGCTGGCGGCGTCGGCGGTAGGATGAGATTACATCACTGGTGGAGCCTTTATTGTCCATGGCATTATCCTCATAGCGCGCTTATTATCCCTCGCGCATGAAATAATTCTACCTGAACTTTGGAGATTTAGGGGAAAGGAAAAAGCAAGGGATAAGGAGAAGGGGATAGGGATTTACATTTTCCCTTATCCCTTGATCTCTATCCCTTGAAATGCTGCAAGTGCTCTTTTAGAAATTGCCCAGTATATGAAGCTTTGACTTTCATCACTTGTTCCGGCGTGCCTTCGGCGACCAACTCGCCGCCGCGGTCACCGCCTTCGGGACCAAGGTCAATCAGCCAATCTGCGACCTTGATGATGTCCATATTGTGTTCGATTATCAAAACAGAATTGCCCGCGTCGACTAATCGCTGCAAAACTTCGATCAATTTGTGGACGTCCGCAGCGTGGAGTCCGACCGACGGTTCATCGAGCACGTACAACGTCCGGCCCGTGGCGCGACGCGAAAGTTCTTTCGCCAGTTTGACGCGTTGGGCTTCGCCTCCGCTCAAGGTCGTCGCCGGTTGTCCGATCTTTACGTAGCCCAGTCCGACTTCCTGTAATAATGTCAACTTGCTCATCATGGCTGGAAAAGCCGAGAACTCTTCGAGCGCGTGATCTACCGTCATGTCTAAAATATCGGCGATGTTATATTTTTCGTGGAACATCACCTGCAAGGTTTCGCGATTGAACCGCTTGCCGTGGCACACATCGCATGGCACATAAACATCGGGCATGAATTGCATCTCAATTCGCAGTTCGCCCTGGCCCTGGCACGCTTCGCACCGTCCGCCGTGAACGTTGAACGAAAAACGTCCGGGCTTGTAGCCGCGCACTTTGCTTTCGGGAAGCTCCGCAAATAGTTTCCGGATCTCATCGAACATGCCGGTGTACGTTCCGGGATTCGAACGCGGCGTGCGTCCAATCGGAGACTGGTCAATGTTGATGATCTTGTCGAGCAGTTCGATGCCTTCGATCTTTTTGTGTTCGCCCGCCATCGTGTGTGCGCCCATCAACTTTGAAGCCAACGCGTTGTAAAGGACTTCCGTCATCAGCGTGGATTTGCCGCTGCCCGAAACGCCTGTGATGCAGACCAGTTTTCCAAGCGGGATTTTGACGGTCAGGTCTTTGAGATTGTTGGCGCGCGCGCCGACGATGGTGAGATGCTTGCCGTTTCCTTCTCGCCTCTTCTTCGGGACTGGAACCTGCTTGCGCCCCGAAAGATAGGCTCCTGTCAACGAGTGCGGATTTGCCAAAATCGCCTTCGGCGTTCCTTCGGCGATAATGCGTCCGCCATGTTCGCCCGCCGCGGGACCGAGATCAACGATCCAGTCGGCTTCGCGAATTGTTTCGTCATCGTGTTCGACAACCAGCACTGTGTTGCCAAGATCGCGCAGACCTTTGAGCGTATTCAACAAACGTGTATTGTCGCGCGCGTGCAATCCAATGGACGGTTCATCCAAAACATACAACACGCCGACCAACCGCGAGCCGACTTGCGTCGCGAGTCGAATACGCTGTGCCTCGCCGCCCGAGAGCGAACCCGCAGAACGATTGAGAGTTAGATAATCGAGTCCAACATCAACGAGGAATCCAAGCCGCGATTTGATTTCCTTGATAACGCGTTCGGCGATTGCTTTTTGCCGATTTGTTAAAGACGATTTCTTGCTGCTCAACTCATTGATCCAATCGAGCGTCTTCAAGATTGGCCATGCAGTCACTTCAATAATGTTCGCGCCCGCCACTGTCACCGCGATGGCTTCGGGACGCAGACGTTTTCCTTTACATGTTGGGCAGGGTTTATCGGACATGAACTCTGTAATGTGCTCGCGAATATATTCTGAATTTGTTTCGCGGTAGCGGCGTTCCAAATTCCCGACTACGCCCTCGAAATCGCGTGCGAACGTGAACTCATGTCCTTTCGTGCTTTTATATTTGATCGGGATTTCCTTGCCCTTTGTGCCATAAAGAATGATATCGAGTTGATCTTTCGTCAATTCTTTGACCGGCTTATCGAGATCAACGCTGTAATAATGCGCGGCGGCTGTGAGCGATTGCCAGTAATAACCGCCTTCTTCTTTCGGGCCGCTCCATTCCATGACGACGATGGCGCCCTCGTTCAACGTCAAATCTTTATCTGGAATCAAAAGGTCGGGATCAATTTCAAGTTTGTTGCCAAGGCCCTGACAATCGGGACATGCACCATGCGGTGTGTTGAAGGAAAATGTGCGCGGCTCGATTTCCGGCAGACTGATGCCGTGAACTGGGCAGGAAAGATTTTCGGAGAAGTGCAAGTCGGGAGTTGGGGGTTGTGGGTCCTTAGATTTTTTCTCTCCAGACTCTTGACTCTCAACTTTCGAAACAGTCAACAATCCCTCACCAAACTTCAATGCGGTTTCAACTGAATCGGTCAGGCGCGAGCGCGCGGCCTTTTTGTCTTCTTCGTTTCCATCATGCGAGATGACGAGGCGGTCAACAACGGCATCAATGTCATGTTGTTTGTAGCGGTCAAGATTGATTTCATCATCGAGCGAATGAACGGTTCCATCGACGCGGGCGCGGACAAAACCAGCTTTGCGGATTTCCTCGAAGACGGCTTGGTACGTGCCTTTCCGTCCGCGGACGACTGGCGCGAGAACCAGAATCCGGCTTCCGTCCGGGAGTGATTCGACGGCGTCCACAATTTCCTGCGCGGATTGTTTGACCACTTCGCGTCCACAGATTGGACAATGCGGAATTCCAGCGCGTGCAAAAAGCAAACGGAGGTAATCATAGATTTCGGTAACGGTTCCCACCGTCGAGCGCGGATTGTGAGACGTGCCTTTCTGGTCAATGGAAACTGCAGGGGAGAGGCCGTCAATGTAATCCACATCAGGCTTGTCCATCTGGCCGAGGAATTGACGCGCATACGCCGAAAGCGACTCGACATAACGACGCTGGCCTTCTGCAAAAATGGTGTCGAAGGCGAGCGACGATTTTCCCGATCCCGATAAGCCGGTGATGACAACTAATTTATCGCGCGGGATTTCAACAGTAATATTTTTCAAATTGTGGACGCGCGCGCCCACGACGCGTATGGCATTGGGGGACATAATCAACCTTTGGAAATTCGATTATAGCACATCTGTTTCAAGAATCAATGCGAGCGAGGCAAAACTAAATTATACCAACGACAGTTTTTAAAACAGAACCGGAGCAAACTTCGGCTCCGGTTTTTGTTTTATCTGTTTATGGCGTTGGAGTAAGCGTGGGCGTTTCTGGTGTATTGGTTGCGGTTGGTGGCGCAGTTGTGGCGGTTGCAGTTGCCGCGACAACTTTGACCAGGACATACACTTGATTTCCAAAGAACGCGCCACTGCCGTTCATCAATTGCCAATAACCCTTGTCGTCGCCGGTTGTTGCGGGAGCCGTCAAATTGACTGAGACTTTTACCTGTTGTCCCGGCGGGACGGACAAAGTCAACGGTGTTTTGACGCCGGACATCGCGTCGCCGGAAACGAATGCGATGCTATAAGTTGTATCCCATGTGCATGTTCCGTTGTTTTGCATCAGCCATGTTTTGGTAAAGGTTTCGCCGGGGGTCACGACCGTGCCATCGGGAAAAGTGACGTCACTGACGAATACGGAATTATCGCATCCCTGAACGACTCCCGTCGTTGGGCTGGCAAAGACAAGAGTGTTGATCGGCAATGAAGAAGGAGCTGCACCCGGCAGTGTTGGGAATGGACTCGGCACCGGCGTATCTGTTGGCGGAAGTGAAGCTTGTTGCGCGGTCTGCGCGGCGGCGACGGTTTGATATGCGGACGTGTATATCGCGTCCACACTGATAGTGGGTGTGGCGTTGTTCTTTCCTGACGATCCCCAGATTAACAACGTGATGATTCCAGCCAGGATTACCAGGATTGCCACACCCAGCAAAATATACATGTTCCTGTTCTCTTTATTGAATTGCATGAGCTAATCTCCTTTTTGCATCTATCATTATAACGAAAGCCTTGCCTTCATGTTCCACAATTTTTTACCATAATCGGACATGATATACTTTGGCGCGAAAATAAATTTGGTCTAAAAAACCGATTATGCAACTTCTCAAATCCGGCGGGGTTATTGGTAACAGACCTCGCCGGTAAGGTTAATCTGTGCCGGAACTTGAGTTCAACGAAGAAGAGGTTTTATCCCGCGCCGCGCAAGGCGACCGTGATGCGTTCGGTCAGCTTTACGAACGTTATATTGATCGCATCTTCAACTATGTGTACTACCGGACGGGAAACCTCCACGATGCGGAGGATTTGACGGCTCGCGTTTTTCAGCGGGCGATGAATCATATTCACAGTTATACAAACCGCGGCCTGCCGTTCTCTGCTTGGTTGTATCGGATCGCTCACAACCTGGTCGCGAACTGGCATCGGGATCGCAGTCGGCGGCAGGAAATTCCGTTAAACGACGCGCCCCTCGCCTCGTCGAAGGAAGACCGGCCAGAGTCGACGCTGGTTCATTCGCAGGAACAAGAGTCGCTTCTGCGCTTGATCCGGCAGTTGCCGCCCGAACGTCAAACTTTGCTCATTCTGAAGTTTGTCGAAAACCTGTCGAACGCGGAAATCGGTCAGATCATGGGGCGCAGCGAAGGCGCGGTCAAAAGCCTTTATCATCGGACACTTTTGGCTCTGCGCGATCAACTTGGCGATCAGAGCATAAATCTGGACGGCGATTGACTTGGTAAGGGAGTGACCGAAGCGGAAGGTCAGTGTTATATCAAGCAAAGTAGTTTTTGTCGCTGTGCGGCGATCTTGAGGATCGTTGCATGACGTATGAAGAGAAGGACGAAAGACATGGGCAAGAAGAATTTTACTGAATCATCGAAACTGGAAGAACTTGAAACGCGTCTGGCCGGGACGTTGAAGCGGATCACGCCTCGAAGGGATTTTGTCCATGGCCTGCGCGGACGCATCCACATCCCGCCACGCGAGGAGATCGCTTTTCGTCTGCACGACTGGGAAAGACTATTTTTTGTATTCGGCGGAGTCATTTCAGGGACGCTGGTCGTTCTTACGATTGCCCGCGCATTATTTCATTTGTTTGGAAGAAGGACGTAATTCGGTACTAGGATTCCTTGTATCAAATTTGTAGTAGGGGCGGAGCGTAGCTCCGCCCCTACGTTTTTTCATTTCAATAATTCCTCACACAGTTTTCTTGCTTCAACAATCAAATCCACATCCACCGGCAATTTAAATTCCTCGTTGACGCGCAAAGTCAAATAGCTGGCAGATTGCTTGATGTTCGTGGAAAGAAGCGGGTCCTCAGCGAGGAGATTCAGCAAATCGTACGCGCTTGGCGTGTGAACGGTGTGTCCCCGCCGCGCGAAATATTCGCGCGCCGCGATCCCAGCCGCGCGTCGCGCGCAGACGCGCGCCTGTCCTTCGTTGCCGCGTGCGCGGGCTTGTTCGGCGCGTTCGAATTCTGCATTGACCTGCGTTTGAATATTCACAACCCAATTATACCTTCGCGTTATAATTGCCAAGCTTCAAGGAGAAGAGATGAGATCAAAACTATTTAAGATCATGGCAGTGTTTGTGGTGTTGGGTTTGGTACAGGCGGCGTGCAGTAGTTTCAATTTGCCGACTTTATCAACTCAAACGCCCGTCGTTCAAATTCCCGCCTCGGGCAACCAGCCTTATGAGATCACGGGAAGTTTTACTTATACCAATGACATTATCACAACATATTATGTTGAAAACGCCGTAGCTTTGGTGGACATGTACGGCTTTGTCACGCGCAATCAGAAGTGGACGATACCAGTTTCGTCACAAACACTTGGCTTCCTTTCCATAGATACGAAAACCAAAACCGGCAAATATACTTTACAGCTTCCGGCAAGACCAACCGGCATGATGGAAAATGTATCACATGATGGCAAGAACGATACTGGTGTGCAAGTCTTTGCCGTTTCTTACTGGCCGAACCTGACCGGCGGCCCATATTCCGAAGGCGATGATCCGTCGCAGGGTTGGCCAAATTATCTGGCGTCGGTTATTACCGACAGCGACAATAATGATGAAGTCGTGGGCGGGAATCTCGTGGTTTGGGCGCCGGACGCCAATCAAAAATTCCCAACCGGATTCGGTGCGGACAAGAAATTGTTTACGGCGGACGATCCTGTTGGTCCGATTCCTGCCGGTTATTCCATCGTCAATCTGGACAAGGAACCGTTCACCGTTACACAAGTTCCGAAACCGGATTTGACTTTGTACGAGCCGAAGTCAGCAGCCGTCAAGGATTTCTCGAACGAGTCGTACACAAAAGCGTTTGACGACATGTTCAATCTTGTCAAACAGGATTATGCCTTCAACGGTATTCAAGGCAAACAACCCAATTGGGATCAGGTGTATTCACAGATCCAGCCGCGCGTGGCTGCTGCGGAACAGAGTCATGATCCGAACGCATTCTATGTTGCCTTGCGTGATTTTACATGGGCGTTCAAGGACGCGCATGTTGGCCTGGATGGCGGCCAGTATGCCCAGCAGGATTTTGCCAACGCGATTGCGGGCGGCTATGGATTCTCCATCCGCCAATTGGATGACGGCAGTTATATGGTCATTTACTTGACGAGCGGTGGCCCGGCCGATCAAGCCGGAGTGAAGGTTGGTGCGACGGTAACTGCTTTCAATGGCACACCGATTGACCAGGCCGTTGCCAATGCTCATATTTATTCCAATCAATCATCTGATTTCGCGATTCGATTGCAGCAGGCGCGTTATCTGTTACGCGCCCAACCGGGAACGCAGGCGACTGTGACATTCACGAATCCCGGCGGGCAATCCCAAACGGTTACCTTGACGGCCATCAAGGAAACCGATAGCTTCGCGCGTACATCGTTGTATTATGGCGCCAACACCGATCCGCTTTTGCCGGTTGACTATAAGATCATGTCCGTGGGCAGTTCGCAAATTGGTTACATCATTGTCAACAGCAACGATGACGATCTGAATCTCATCATCCGTTTGTTCCAGCGCGCGCTCCAACAATTTCAGGACCGCCAGGTGGATGGCTTGATCATTGACATGCGCTACAACAGCGGCGGTGCGCCGCTTGGCCTCGAAGGATTTTTGAACACGAACACGGTCACGCTTGGACAGCTTGAATACTACAGCGCCTCGGCTGGAAAATTCCAACCGGAAGGAATTCCTGAACAATTCACGCCCAACGTTGAACAATATCATTTCAACAAGATGGCGCTGTTGGTCGGCCCGGCCTGTTTCAGCGCCTGCGAATTGGAATCGTATGGATTCAGCCAGGTTCCGGGCATGATAGTCGTTGGACAATATCCGACGGCGGGTGCCGAGGCGGAAGTCTCACGCGGACAGTTTGTGATGCCCGAGGGCTTTGCCATGCAATTCCCATTTGGACGCTTCGTTCTACCCGATGGCAGCATCTTCCTCGAGGGGCAGGGCGTCAAGCCGACGCTCAAAGTCCCGATTGATGCATCCAATGCCGCGTCCACCGATGACGTTGTGTTGAGCGCGGCGGTCCAGGCCATACTTGGACAATCAAGTTCGTCGTCGCAAAGTTCTTCGTCAACTGTTCCGACGCCGTCCGTGACGCTTCAACCCGCGTCCAGTGCGCCGACGATTGATACAATCAGCCAATCGCAAGCGGTGGCAGCATCTGGTGCGTCAGCCCTTGAAGATAAATCATCTGAAAAATACCAGCCGTCCGATTTTGCTAAGCCTGGTACGCTGACTTACACACCTACACTATCTGTGACGGATCAAGTTCTTTGGGCTTATGGCTGGTGTGCGACCACCACGGACATTCTCAACACCGATTTGAAGAGCATCCAACTGAAATTTACTTTGGATGGCAAAGATGTTCCGGTGACTGACTTTGCTGCCATAGACGGCTCCCAGAATGGAGAACAGTGCCACACATGGTATGCTGCTTTAACCAATTGGCCGGTCGGGCAACATCATCTCACAACAACTGCCACATTCACCGGCCAGATCAATGATGGAACATCCGATTATGCGGCGGGCGATTACGTTCTGGATTACACGGTGAATGTTGTGCCATAAAAATAAGTAACAATTTCAG
>JAJYOO010000068.1 GCA_021796155.1 Chloroflexota bacterium | reverse complement strand
CTAGAAAAATATGATAAATATTGACAGCAAATTCGGAAATGGGTATACTCTTGTCCGATTTATCCACCGAACTCTCGGACAATCGGGAGAAAGGTAAAGTATGAAGAGCACGCGCGACCGAATTATGCAAACTCTGCTCCGGCAGCCTCGCCGCACAATCAACGAATTGGCCGAGGCCGTTGGAATTAACCCCATTTCTGTACGACATCATCTGACAAATCTCCAGATGGAAGGTCTCGTCGCGGCGGAGGAGGAACGCCATGGTGTGGGGCGTCCGCGTCTCGTCTACGTTCTGACCGAAGACGGCATGGAAAAATTCCCGACGAAATATCTGCGCCTGACGACGCGTCTGCTGGCTCAGATGAAGGAAACCATGCCGGAGCCTGTCGTCAGCAAATTATTCAGCCAGATCGCTGACGATCTAGCTAGAGAATACGCCGACCAGATGCAGGGACTCAGCATGGAAGAGCGACTCGATTTTGTGAAGTCCATGTTGAGCGAGGAAGGCTTTACCGTCGAGTGGGAAAAGAAGGGCGAGCAATATCAAATCCATGAAATCTCATGCCCATATTATCAGATCGGCGTGAGCCACCCGGAAGTCTGCACCGTGGACCAGACACTTATTTCCAAGATGCTGGCCGTGCCCGCGGAAAAAGTCCAGTGTGTGTTGAGTGGTGGCGCATACTGTACATACGTTGTGCAGCAGCCCGCGCAAAACGCTGTTCGATAATGTGCCAAAGGAAGCTGTTTACAAATGTCTGAAGAACAACAACAACCTGTTAATCAAATCAAGTGGACGATCCATGACACGAACCCCGAATTGGTAGAACCGTTGCGTGCGAAACTTTCTGAAGTGGTGGATCCCGAAATCGGGATGAGCATCATTCAACTTGGATTGGTGCGCGACTTTAGTGTCGAAGATGGGATCGGAAAAATGAAGATGATTCTGACGACGCCATTCTGTCCGTATGGCCCGGCGTTGATCGAGATGACGCGCCAGAAGGCCGTGGAAGCGTTGAACAAGCCGGTGACCATCGAGATGCTGCCGGACATGTGGGATTTCGGGATGATGGAAGACCCGTCTGCGTTGGATTGGGGTTTGTATGCGTAAAATCCTAACACCAAGGACACAAAGATGCGCTAAGGTTAGGACAATAAAATGTGTTGGTTGACTGACCAACACATTTTTGTTTACGTTGTCATTGCGAACAACAAATAAACTGTAGGGCGGGACAATCCTATTCTCCTTTGCGCCAATGCATGGCGTGAGGCTGCTCGCCTTCTGAAAAACCCGACAGAACGATCAAGGCGTTGGTCACCACATTGCCGGGATTGCGCCAGCGATGATTCAAATTTGCGGCGAACAAGAGACTGTCGCCCGCGTCCATAAGATAGGCTTGCTTCTCCACCAGATATTCCAGATGGCCGCGCAGGCAATAGACAAATTCGTGGCCACTGTGGGCCATGTTATGCGGACCGCTGGTTGCGCCGCTTTCGAGAGTCAGGATGAACGGCTCAACACGCCCAATAAAGTGCTCGCCGCCCAATCCTTCCCAAACGCCGCGTGCGAATGGGACGCGCGTCCGCCCATCGGATTTGACAAGTATCGCGTTCTGCTTTTCGGGCTGCGGCCCGAAGAATTCTGTAATTGGAATGCCCAGCGCGTCAGACAATTTGTAGAGCGTGCTGACCGACGGCGATGTTTTGCTGCGTTCGATCATGCTCAAGGCGTTGGCGGAGAGTCCGCTTTTGGTGGCAAGGCCGCGGATGGAAATGCGGCGCTCCTCGCGCAACTCCTTTAATCGCTGGCCTACATCCACCGAAACAGCATCGCGTTGATAGTCCATAAAGCCTCCTTTGTATCGCGGCGAGTCTTCTCAAGTGTGCTGATGCCGGAAACAAAGTGATATGTGTTTAATAATTTGGGACAGTATATCATCCATTGTGCTGATTTCTTTGCGGTGCTTTGTTCTACTTCATGTCCGTATCTTCCAACCCAAGAAACACTTCAACGATACGAGGATCATATCGAGTTCCTGCGTTTGCTTTTAGATAGGCATAAATATCTTCGACTGGCCAAGCCGGACGATAAACCCGTTCTGACCGAAGTGCATCCCATGTGTCCACAACAGAGAAAATACGCGCCAGCAATGGGATTTCCTCGCCTTTCAACCCCTGCGGATATCCATGCCCATCCCACTGCTCATGATGACAATAAGGAACATCCAAAGATGATTGCAGGAAAGGAATGGATGAAAGCATTTGTTTGGCGTAAACGGGATGCTTTTGAATAACCTGTCGTTCTAATTCGGTCAATTCGTGAGGCTTCAACAATATCTCATCGGGGATTGCCAGCTTGCCAAGATCATGAATCAACGCACCGCGCCGGAGTTGGTTAATTTGTTCATCGCCGAGATCTAGAGCGTGCCCCAGGCGGGTGCTCAGTTCAACCAATCGGCGACTGTGGCCCTCTGTCTCGCGGTCGCGGTATTCCAAAACTTTTGCCCAGGCCCCAAGCGTCAAATCGTAATTCTTACGCAGCTCAGCATCGGACTCTTTGGCGCGCTCCAAGGTTTTCTCTACATTATCCATAATCACCCAAACGATGATGGCTGCCGTAGAGAACAAAATCGTCATCGGAATCAGGATGCTGAAACGGGTTGGGCCAATCGTTGGATGGATATACTTGTAGATTTCCATCACAACAATCAAGGCTAGCGATGCGATCGCTCCGGCAGTAAACCAGACAGCCGAGCGCTTGCCAAATAGCAGGGTTCCGATCATGATGTACAACGGGTAAGCCAAAATGCCTGGATCGCGCACTCCATCACCATCGTATAAATTCGCTGTGATGACGAGCAGCACAGCAATGCTCAAGAGCGAAGCGGAAAGAGAAAAATGTCCCTTTTTATTCAGAAAGAGCAGGGGAACACAAATTATGGCCGTCCCTAACGAAGTAAACACTGAGACCCACGTGCCAAACTGTATATCGAACCACCCAAGCAATGCGGTCGCAATCAGGATCGTCCACAAGATGATGTTCAAAGTTCGCTGCCGTCGAGCGTGTTCAAATGCGATCAGGCTGATTGACATGGCTTATCCCTCCAACAGTGGTTGGATGAACAAAAGTACATCCCCCGCAGGGTATCGAAGCGACTTTGTTCGGCTCATATTGCTAAAGCAACACGCAGAACAATACATTCTTGTTTCCAGTGAACTTTGCCGATTATACCCGCGCTGCTGACGTGATTGCAGCCCTCTGGTTTGCTCTGATCTTAAACATGAATTCTCCTTGTTGTACCCGTTCGAGTCTGACGCAACTTGATATCATGATCTGTATGAATTAACACACTGGTCGGCGCAACGGGTGTGGAATAAAATCAGGTCAAACAAATATGAATCATTTGCCCATTGATACCCAGCGCGACGCGGAACCCATCCGCCTATTCAAATCTGATTTTCTGGAATTCTTTACCCATATCAGCCCGGTGACCATCATCATTTTGTGGCTGCCGATAGCGATCCTGTTGATGGTCTATGCTGTAACAAGTGCTTCCGGCCCGGACTTTCCAGTTTATATTCCTCTCGGTTTTCTGATCGGCCTTTTCCTTTGGACACTGACCGAGTACACGCTGCACCGCTTTCTTTTTCATCATAAACCAACCAGTCCGCGCCAGGAACGGATGCTCTTTCTCTTCCACGGTATCCACCATGCACAGCCGCAGGTGAAAACGCGTCTGGTGATGCCGTTGCCGGTCAGCGTTCCGGCGTTCATTATTTTTTCCGGGTTGTTCTATCTGATCCTAGCCGTTTTGCTCAAGTCCTTGCAATGGGTAGCACCATTGACGTCCGGCTTCTTGATCGGATATTTGATCTACGACCTGACTCATTACGCCACGCATCATTTTCCGATGCGTTCAGGATATGCAAAATACGTCAAGCGATATCACATGCAGCATCATTATAAAGATCCGGGCACCCGCTTTGGCGTCAGCTCGCCGGTATGGGATTGGGTCTTCCGTACGCAAGGAGTTGATTGAAAAGCGTAAAAGTTGCGCGGATGAAAATATCATGGACTGTGAGCAGATTGATGATTGCCACCTATGAACCGATTCTTTCTGTCGAAATTTGTAGCGCAGGAGCGCATAGCGAGGAGTCGTTAGCGGTTGGACACATGGTATTCAGTTATTCTGGGTGATGGAATAACGGCAGTCACGCCTGCCGCCGAAATCGAGGAAGCATTTCTGAAACGGTTCAACGCCGCGGGAAGGCCAGACAACATGGCAATTTTCACGCGCTATGAGTCGGAAGGCCGCCTGCAATGCGAAGTCGTCGCATATTTCACGCCCGCCGCGCTGGATGTGGCAAAAATCTTCGATGCAGAACCCTGCGAAAAACCGACGCGATCAGGGCTGGGCCTGTTGGCAGGAGATGAACGCGCATGGTCTGCGCTGTTTCCCGAAAGTGCGATATGACCTTGCTATAACTTGTACGGAGGCTAGCAAAGGAAGGGAACAGAAATGAATGATAAACCACATGGCCGATTGACTGCTGATGTAGCAGACATTCTGTCAAAGCATTTTGAATCGGAGAGCTTCGATGTGCTTTCCGATCATAGTTTGAAACGAGAAAATGTGGGAAAAATTGTTTCGTGGTTTGGAGAAACATATGGTCGCGATGCTGAACTGAGTCAGCTGGATATCGCCATTGTTGAAAAAAATTCTTCCAAGGCGGCGGCTCTTATCGAAATAGAAGAAACGAATGATCGGCCCAAGACCTTCTTGGGTGATGTGTTTGGAGTATTGTTAGGTGGGCATATTTGTTTCGAGGGGAAAAGAGAATTATTGGTGGGTGAGTGGACAACGCTGATTGTGATCGGTAAGAGTGAAGCCTGCCATAAAGAACGCAACCGATACCTTCAAAATAAAGCGATGAAAATAAAATCTGCATTGCTCACAGGTAACTCAAAAATTGGAGCAATTGTCATTGATGCATTTTCTAACGCCGAAGAATTGGTTACAAAGTTGGAGTTGGTGCTGTCAAAGACATTTAAAGAAAAAGGATGAATTTGTTGTGTTGTGATAAGGAGAATGCCGCATGTCCCCAATTTTGTTGAGAATACTTCAATTGCTAGGGCTTACAATCATCCAGGCGCTGTTCCTGTTCGTCGGCGCAGGATCATTAAGTTGGTCCGCTGGCTGGTGGTATATTGGCTTATATGTTCTTATGCTGTCGCTGGCTTCATTCATACTGATTCCGCGTCGAAAAGAAGTTATCGAGGAACGCAGCAAAGGGACAGCCGGAGCCAAGGCTTGGGATTTATGGATCACACGCCTGCTTGCTATTCCGTCGCTTGGACTGCTGCTTCTTGCCGGACTCGATCAGCGCTGGAATTGGACTCTTCCATTGCCGCTATGGGCGAGACTGCTGGGTGGCTTTGCTTTCGCTGCTGGTTATTTCATTGTTTTGTGGGCAATGTACAGCAATCAATACTTTTCGCAGGTCGTGCGTATTCAGACTGAACGCGGACATGCCGCGGTAAGCGGAGGACCTTACCGGTTCATCCGCCATCCGGGTTATTTGGGCATGATGGTTTCCATGCTTGGCGCGGTGCTTCTGCTTGATTCCCTGTGGGGTTTGATTTGCTTCGCGCTATACGCTGTTTTGGTTGTAACCCGCACGACGTTGGAAGATCAAACCTTGCGTGTCGAATTGCCCGGCTATGCTGAATATTCAGCTCAAACAAAGTATCGTCTTGTTCCCGGCGTATGGTAACAAACCGCCTTTGAAAGCAGAATAGTGTGATTTCTCTGCGCCTTTGAATTTTGAGCCTACGCCACACTAAGCAGCGTTTGTTTTTGTTCCACGCTTTCACCGGCTTTTACTTTGATGCGTTCCACTTTCCCGGCGCGCGGCGACCTTAATTCATTTTGCATCTTCATTGATTCGAGGATGACCAGCACTTGTCCTTTTTCGACTTGCTGGCCTTCTTCCACGGGGATGGCGACCACCAATCCCGGCATCGGCGACTTCAACTGGAATTCGCCGCCTGCCTGTGCTGCGCCTCCCGCCGCGGACTTCAAACGTTTCTCGCGTTCATCTTCGACGCTGGCCGGATACTGCCGGCCAAGCAAAAGCACCTGCCAGTTCTCTTCGCCTTCGTAAACGTACGCTTCGTAGGATTTTCCATCTATCAACATCGAATAGACCGGTTGGCCGCTCACAGATTGAAAGTCCACAGCCATCACTTTGTCGTTGATGCTAATGTGCTGTTCATCAATAATATCAACGATGAATTCCTTGTCGTCAATCGTGGTTACATATTTCATAATTTGGTCCTTATGGTCTCTGGTCCTCTGGCGACTAGCGATGCAGTCGTTCCCAGCGGCCAACCCATTTCCAGTTGCTGGTGTCGCGTTCGTTCCGCATGACGAATTCCGACGAGCGCTGCGCTTTGTGATGCGCGACCAGCGTGGCAAACGCCGCCGCGATTTCCGGGTGATGCACCACGCGGGATTCTTCCACCTCGGGCATCGAGAAACGCTCCTCGACAAAGCGCGTGTCATATTGTCCGCCCATGAAGCGGTGCGAGTCCATCATAGTTTGATGGAACGGGATGTTTGTCCGCACGCCGACAATGCGATACTCTTCGAGCGCGCGTCGCATCCGCAAGATGGCCTGGCCGCGCGTCTCGCCCCACACAATTAGCTTGGCGATCATTGGATCGTAGAACGGTGTGATGTCGATACCGGAATAAACGCTCGTGTCCACACGGACGCCGGGGCCGGTCGGGACAATGCTCAACGTGACGCGCCCGGTCGAGGGCATGAATCCGTTATACGGGTCCTCGGCATTGACGCGGCATTCAATGGCATGTCCGTTGATTCGAATGTCTTCTTGTTTGTAACTCAACTGCCGCCCGCGGGCGATGCGGATTTGTTCCGCGACAATGTCAATGCCGGTCACAAGTTCGGTAACGGGGTGCTCAACTTGCAGGCGCGTGTTCATCTCAAGGAAATAAAAATTCTTATCCTTGTCAACTAAAAATTCAATCGTCCCGGCGTTGACGTATTCAACAGATTGCGCAGCCCTCACTGCTACAGAACCCATTTTGCGTCGCAGCTCTTCATCCATGATTGGCGATGGCGCCTCTTCGATCAATTTTTGATGGCGGCGCTGGATGGAGCAATCGCGTTCGCCGAGATAAATCGCGTTGCCATGCTGGTCTGCAAGGATTTGGATTTCGATGTGGCGCGCGCCTTCGACCAATTTCTCAAGATAGACATTTCCATCGCCGAACGCGGATTCCGCTTCGCGTCGTGCGGACGCAAGCAGGGTCGGCATTTCTTCGAGCGACGTCACTTCTCTCATGCCTTTTCCGCCGCCGCCCGCTGAGGCTTTGATCAGCAGTGGAAAACCGATCTTCGGCGCCATCGCAAGAATCTCATCGTCTCTCAGACTGCCTTTGCCTTCCGTGCCCGGGACAACCGGCACGCCCGCAGCCATGACGGTGTTGCGCGCCGTCATCTTGTCGCCCATTGCCGCAATGGCAGATGGTTTCGGTCCAATGAACGTAATGCCCGCGTCAATGCAAGCCGCGGCGAATGCCTCGCGCTCCGCTAAAAATCCATAACCGGGATGAATCGCATCCGCGCCACATTTGCGTGCAATGTTAATGATCTTATCTGCACGCAGATATGACTCGCGCGATGGGGCAGGGCCGAGCAAATAAGCTTCATCCGCGTAACGGACATGTAGTGCGTTCCGGTCCGCTTCCGAAAAAACGGCCACAGTTGGAATTCCAAGCTCGCGGCAGGCTCGCAAAATGCGAACGGCGATCTCACCGCGATTAGCCACTAGGATTTTTTTGAACATGTGTTGCTCCTCGTTAGAGCGGGATGTTTCCGTGTTTCTTTGGCGGGTTAGTCAGCCGCTTGTTTTGCAGCATTTCGAGCGCATTGATCAAACGCGGGCGCGTTTCTTTTGGTTCGATTACATCATCAATAAAACCGCGTTCCGCCGCAACAAATGGATTGGCAAATTTCTCACGATATTCAGCGACCAACTCGGCTTTACGTTTTACCGGGTCTTTGGCATTTTCAAGTTCCTTGCGAAAGATGATATTCACCGCGCCATCCGGTCCCATCACCGCGATCTCTGCGCCGGGCCAGGCAAAATTCACGTCACCGCGGATGTGCTTGGATGACATCACACAATACGCGCCGCCATAAGCTTTGCGTGTGATTACTGTCAGCTTAGGGACAGTTGCTTCACAATAAGCAAACAGAAGCTTCGCGCCGGAGCGGATGATTCCATGATGTTCCTGATTTGTTCCGGGCATGAAGCCGGGCACATCTTCAAAGGTGATGATTGGAACGTTGAATGAATCGCAGACGCGCACGAAGCGCGCCGCTTTTTCGCTCGCATCAATATCCAACACACCGGCTAGGACCGCGGGTTGGTTGGCAATGATCCCGACCGAGTGTCCGCCCAGCCGCGCAAAACCAACAACGACGTTCATCGCGTAATTTTCGTGGACTTCAAAAAACTGACCATTATCGAAGATCAAGCGGATCGCGTCTTTGATATCGTAAGGTTTGTCCGGCGCGTCGGGGACGATGTTTGCCAGTTCTTCTTCCATTCGAAATGGGTCGTCTCCCGTTTGGACGAATGGCGGATCTTCCATGTTGTTCTGCGGGAGATACCCAAGCAATTTACGCATTAGGAATAACGTGTCCGCTTCGCTGTCGCCGACCATGTGGCACACACCCGATTTTTCCGCGTGGACGCTGGCACCGCCCAAATCTTCAAATGAAACATCTTCATGGGTGACAGCTTTGACAACATCCGGCCCAGTCACAAACATATAAGATGAATTTCGGACCATGAAAATAAAATCAGTAAGAGCTGGCGAATAAACCGCGCCGCCCGCGCATGGTCCCATGATGGCGCTGAGTTGCGGAACGACCCCGGATGCAAGCGTGTTGCGCAGGAAAATATCCGCATAACCGCCAAGCGATACAACACCCTCCTGAATGCGCGCTCCGCCTGAGTCGTTCAAGCCGATCAAAGGTGCGCCAGTGCGCGTGGCCATATCCATGATCTTGCAAATCTTGGCGGCGTGCACTTCACCAAGCGATCCGCCAAAAACTGTAAAGTCTTGCGAGAAAACATAAACAAGCCGGCCTTCAATCGTGCCCCAGCCGGTGACGACCGAGTCGCCTAAAAATTTTTGATCTTCAAGCCCGAAGTCATGTGTGCGATGTTCGACAAAAGCATCCACTTCGCGGAATGAACCTTTATCAAGCAAAAGATCAATGCGTTCACGCGCCGTCAAGCGGCCTTTCTTGTGCTGTGCTTCGATGCGCGCCTCGCCGCCTCCAAGACGCGACTTTGTCCGCATTTCACGCAGATGGTTGATCTTTGGATTCTCCCTTTACATGCTTTGG
>JAJYOO010000067.1 GCA_021796155.1 Chloroflexota bacterium | reverse complement strand
CAAGAATCGCATCCTGCCGGTGCGCCTGACAGAATTCAGCATCACCGAGGAAGCTTTCGACACCGCGTTGAATCCCATTCGGGCCAAAGTCAGTTTGGGAATGCGCGTTCTAAATGTAGACGATTTAGGCTTCGATCAAAAAGGCGGCAGCCTCTTTATGATCTACCAACAACAAAAGGAAGTGCTGGCCTCAATGAGTCAAGGCGGCACATTATCGAACTTGGGAATTGGAGGCATTCCATGAGCAATCCGATTCAAAGCTTATTAGGTCTCGGTGTAGTCAAGTCGAATCCGTTTCCGCCTAACAGCCGTTATAGCAATATTCAAACAGCTACACTGACAACTCTTAACGGTCAGGTAATTGTTTATCTGCGCCGACGCTGGGTTCCATCTCCTAATCAGTTTGCTTTGCTTCAAGAATACACAGTCACTCAAGGTGACCGTCTTGATAATCTTGCCGCGCGTTTGATCGGTGACCCCGAATTATTCTGGCAATTGTGCGACTCGAATGGCGCCATGCAGCCAGAAGAATTGACTGAAACGATCGGACGCAAATTACGCATTACGTTGCCACAAGGGATTCCGGGAGGCCAGGGTGATTAAAGGAATCAATCTCACCTTGATGATTGGGCCCGGTGTGCCGGTTCCCGTTCCACAGGAGGCGTTGGACGCGCTGACCAATGTAGAGATCACCGTTGCCTCCGGCCGCGCCAGCGGATTCCAATTGTCCTTTTCGATCAGCACTCATTCACCGATTCAAACTTTATTGTTGCTGGCTGGCGGCGGAAGCCTGCCTCCGCTCATGCGCGTCATTCTGATCGCAACGATCAACGGAACTCCCAATGTGTTGATGGATGGCGTCATAACCAACGTTGAGGTTGCGCCGGGTATTGATAAAGGGCACACCACATTGACCATCACGGGAGAAGATTTGACCGCCGTGATGAACTGGATTGATTTCAGCGGCTTTCCTTTCCCGGCCATGCCGGCAGAACTGCGCGTTCTGACGATCCTTTCCAAATATGCATTTCTCGGCATCATCCCAATGGTCATCCCATCCATCTTGATTGATGTGCCAATCCCTATCCAGGAGATTCCACGCCAACAGGGTAAAGACCTTGAGTACATCAAGTCGCTGGCTGATCGCGTTGGGTATGTTTTCTATCTTGACCCCGGCCCATTGCCCGGCACCAATACGGCGTATTGGGGACCAGAAATAAAAGTTGGCATGCCTCAGCCTGCGCTCAACACAAACATGGATGCTTTTACAAATGTAGAGTCGCTGACCTTCAGTCTCGATGCAGAAAAAAAGCGATTGCCCGTTCTGATGATTCAGGAACCGATTTCCAAGGCGCCGATTCCGATTCCGGTTCCGGATGTCACTCCGCTCAATCCGCCCCTCGGCCTGATTCCGCCAATTCCAAAACACATTGACTTCATCTCTGAAACCGCCAATCTCAACCCGATCCAAGCTGCGGTGATTGGCTTGACGAAGGCGGCTCAATCTTCCGACGCGGTCTTCGGCTCAGGTTCGCTGGATGTGTTGCGTTATGGACAGATTTTGAAAGCGCGCCAATTGGTGGGCGTGCGCGGCGCGGGGATGGCTTTCGATGGCCTTTATTATGTCACGGAAGTCAAGCACAAAATCAAACGCGGTGAATATAAACAGGACTTCAAGCTGGCTCGCAATGGTCTGGTTTCAACTTTGCAATCTGTTCCGACTTAATTGGAGACACTCATGAATACAAACGCTCAACCTAACCTTGCTGTGGAGACCCAGATCGCAAGGCGCTATTATGGAAAATATCGCGGCACCGTAATCAACAATATTGACCCAATGCAAATGGGGCGTATTCAAGCCATGGTGCCAGATGTTTCCAGCGCGATTCCCACCAGCTGGGCAATGCCCTGCGTGCCGGTAGGCGGAATCCAAATGGGCATGTATGTTGTCCCGCCAATCGGCGCTGGAGTGTGGATGGAGTTCGAACACGGTGATCCCGATTTTCCAATCTGGACTGGTTCCTTCTGGGGCAGTGCCGCAGAGGTGCCGGTACTCGCTTTAGCCGGCAATCCCGCCAGTCCGAGTATCGTTTTGCAAACCACTGGGCAGAACACACTTTCCATCAGTGATATGCCCGGGCCGACTGGTGGCTTCCTGCTCAAGTCAACTACCGGAGCGATGCTTATGATCAACGAACTTGGCATCACCATAAGCAATGGACAAGGCGCCATCATCACCATGATGGGTCCAACAGTAGATATCAACGCAGGTGCGTTGACAATTGTGTGACTCAATATGCCTGGTCCATTACTAACGACTGGTTCTGTGATCACATGTGCCCATGCTGGAATGGCGCAAGCCACCGCGCCCAATCCGCGCGTGATGGCAGTTGGAATGCCCATTGTGACCATGACCGCGCCTCATGCAATCGCCGGATGTGTCTTCAATATTTCCGGCGCGCCCAGCCCATGTGTTACTGCTACTTGGATTGTGGGTGCGGTGCGCGTGATGGCAAGTGGAATGCCAGTGTTGATTCAAACCAGTCAGGCTGTTTGTGCCCCAAACGGTACACCTGTGATCATTTCGGTCACCCAGCCGCGCGTGATTGGCACATGAGGTATAGATGAACATTGATTTCCCTTATCGCATGGATCATCGCGGCCGCACGGCTTCGACAACTTACGAAGATCATATCCGCGACATGGTGGAGGAAGTGTTGTTCACTGCACCGGGTGAGCGCGTCAATCGCCCGACCTTCGGTTGCGGATTGTTGCAACTTGTTTTTGCACCGAATAGCACGGAACTGGCCGCCGCCAAGCAATATATTGTTCAAGGTTCATTACAACAATGGCTTGGAGACTTAATTCAAGTGAACTCGGTGACCATCGAAAGCCAGGATTCAACATTGCGCGTCAATGTAGTTTATACCTTACGCCGCACACAGCAACAGCAAACAGCGCAATTCGAGAGACAGGTCTAGTTTATGGGTACTCAATATCGTTGTTCAAATGAAAACCGCCGCGATGCCGTCCGCTCCATAATGGACAATGGAGGCAATCCCATTCTCAACGGCATTGATTATCTCGAAGTTGTCTCCGCTGATGAGAAAACACTCGAAGTTCATTTCATCCATAATCTACCCGGTCAAACGAATGGCGTTCCATCAACTCCATCATTGACCGAACGCAATTTCGTAATAGAAGGCGGCGTGCGGATAACAGGCATCAAGGTCAAGACATTGAGCGTAACAAACGATGTTGCCACCGTCCAAGTTGATAAAGCCGGAGATTATTCAACTTACATTCTGCGTTTGGTTGTAAGTGAGGAAAGCAGTGATCCGCCATCGGGCTTTGATCCACAACTTTCTGCGGTCTCTTTCTCATTCAAGATCGATTGTCCGAGTGATTTCGATTGCAAGCCCGAAGATATATGTCCGCCGGAAAATTTACCCGCGCCGTTGATCGATTATCTTGCAAAAGATTACAGCAGCTTCCGGCGGTTGATGTTTGACCGAATTTCGACCACGATGCCAGATTGGCGGGAACGCAACCCCGCCGACATGCAGGTGGCGTTGGTGGAAGCAGTGGCTTACGTTGGCGACATGTTGAGCTATTACCAGGATGCAGTCGCGACCGAAGCATATCTGGGCACGGCACGCCAGCGCATCTCGATGCGACGGCATGCCCGTTTGCTGGATTATGCAATGCACGATGGATGCAACGCGCGCGTCTGGGTCTATTTCAAAGTCAAACAAGGCAGCGCCGCGGATGGTTATGTAATCCCCGATGGAACTCCACTTTTGACGCGCGGACTACAGGAAGTCAGCACGATAGCTCCCGCGGACTATAACCAGATTCTCCAGCAGGAAGCTCCGATTGTTTTCGAGACGCTGAGCGATGCACTGAACGATCCGCCGCATCAACTTACGCTTTGCAGTGCTCACAATGAAATCAAGTTCTATACGTGGGATGATACCGAGTGTTGTCTGCCGAGAGGTGCAACTCGTGCAACACTGAATAACGATCCGCAACTTTCTCTTCAAGTTGGCGATGTACTTATCTTCGAGGAAGTTGTCAGCCCGACCACAGGCTTGCCCGAAGATGCCGACCCAACACATCGTTGTGCTGTGCGATTAATAAGTGTAATCACAGAAGACAGCAATCATCAGCCTTTGGTTGATCCATTGCATGGAACACCGATTGCTGAGATCGCATGGGACGCGGTGGACGCATTGCCATTTCCATTATGTATCTCGGCTAAGATACAAACCGAAACAGGCCCGCAATTGATGCTCGACCTGAGCGTAGCCCGCGGCAATATTGTGCTGGCTGATCACGGTCAAACAATTACAAATGAACCCATCGGTGCAATTGGCATCGATGCGGCTGGCCGCTTGATTCAACCAACTCTTCAAAACGGACCGGTGACTCAACAAGGCCATGCTCGCGATCGCCTCGATGAACCGGTGCGTGATCTCAACAATGAACCCGTTGCATTTGACCCCAATGCTTCGGCAACGTCCGCGTTTAAGTGGGAGATGCGCGATACGCTGCCTGCGATTCAATTAATCGAAAATGGTGACACGACTCGTCCGTGGCTCCCGCGCCGCGACTTACTGGCAAGTCATCGCTTTGACCGTAACTTCGTGGTTGAAGTGGACAACAATGGGTTATCGCATTTGCGTTTCGGTGATGGCTTTCATGGCATGATTCCCAAACCCGATTCTACATTTACAGCCACTTATCGAGTCGGCAATGGCACAGCGGGAAACATTGGCGCAGAAGCGATCAGCCGCGTGGTGTTGCCAGTTGCAGGCATCCAAACTGTGCGCAACCCGTTACCAGCTTCGGGCGGCGCGGAAGCTGAGTCGATCGAACAGGTTCGCATGTATGCGCCGCAAGCTTTTCGCACACAAGAACGCGCCGTTACCAGTGAAGATTATGCCGCGATGGCAGAGCGCCACCCCGAGGTCCGGAAAGCCGCGGCCACGCTGCGTTGGACTGGAAGTTGGTATACGGTCTTTGTCACAGTGGATCGCATCAGCGACCAACCCGTTGACGAATCATTCAAGACAGAAATGTTAAGGTTCCTTGAACGCTTCCGTCTGGCAGGTGAAGATCTCGAAGTGGACGCACCGCATTTCGTCCCGCTGGATATTGAGTTTAGCGTGTGCATAAAGCCGGGATACTATCGCAGCCAGGTCAAACAGGATTTGCTCGATCTTTTCAGCAATCGTGATTTGCCCGATGGTCGGCGCGGTTTCTTCCATCCTGATAACTTCACCTTTAGACAGCCGGTTTATTTGAGTCAGATGATCGCGCTTGCCATGAACGTGCCGGGCGTGCAATGGATTGATGCTGAAGACGCGCCCGGTAAACCAAATCGTTTCCGACGTTGGGGAATGCCCGCGCAAGGCGAGTTCGATGCCGGATTAATTATGTTCGAGCGTTTGGAAATCGCGCGGTTGGATAATGATCCAAGCCTGCCCGAAAGCGGCAAGCTGGATTTCTTCATGGAAGGTGGATTGTGAGCAATACTGACTCATCTCAAACTTCCCTCGATAATTGTGGATGCTGTGAACCGGCTGCGGCTCCAACGCCGATCTATAACCGCCCCGGCCTCCCTGCTCTTTCATACCGCGCCGGAATTTACGCGACATTCTTTAAACGGATGCTCGCGCAGTTGGGGATCTACACACTTACGGATGGCGAGTTTGCCGGAACGCGTCCGCTCGTTTCTTTGACCACGCGCGATTCGGACGACCCTTCAGTGGCTTTGTTGGACGCGAGTGCCATCGTATCTGACGTTTTGACTTTTTATCAGGAACGCATTGCCAACGAAGGTTTTCTGCGTACTGCTACAGAACGCCGCTCGATCCTTGAACTGGCGCGTGCCATTGGCTACGAGTTAAATCCCGGAGTGGCGGCTTTCGTTTATTTGGCTTTCACAGTTGAAGATGCGTTAGGCGCGCCGGGCGTGGCAACTATTCCAGCAGGGACGAAAGTTCAAAGCGTTCCTCCGCAAAATCAACTTCCACAAACTTTTGAAACATCGTCAGAGATTGTCGCTTATGCCGCGTGGAATTCATTGCGTCCGCGCATGAGTCAGCCACAAAATGTAACGGTTGGAATTAATGAGATTTACTTGAACGGAACGGGAAACAATCTCAAAGCGGGCGATGTGATTCTTGCCACTTCGACGGTCAACAGCGCGGCCGCGCATATCCTTGAAGTTGAGATTGACTCCGTCAACAAAATTACGCATGTGATTCTTGAGAATTCACTTTCATCCCTCGGCGGCGTGCCGGTCAGCGTTGGCGTCATCGTTTGGGGTGATCAGAAGATTCCATTCAATGCCGATGCCATTCGGCAGGAGATCCTGCAAAAGACTTGGAAAGATTCTGACTTGAATGCTTTCTTGAAAGCCAATGATTGGAATGCAAAAGCGTTGGTTGATTATCTGAATAAACATCGAGCCAATAATCCTGTCACAACTGGATACGTGTTTGCGTTGCGGACGCGTCTTGGAATCTTTGGCAACAACGCACCCAAATATGATTCCCTGCCAGCTAGTCAAAGACGAGGATCATGGGGGTATTACAGTTCATCCAACCCACCCACGCTGGTTTTTGATGACCCGGTCTATCCCAATAATTGGGATGACTTATACATCGGGACTGACTCGGCAGGCAATGCATACGATGGCGCAGACTTCTTCCTCGAGCGAACGATTTCGAGCGTGGTTGAAGGTGGTTACTTCGCTCTCGAAAGCAAAGACGTTGGACTGCAAGGTTATGGAATCAAAAGCGTGATTGAAAGAAGCCTTTCAGATTTTGCGATCAGCGCAAAAGCCACCGGAATCAAAGCGGATGATTTCAGCGACCTGAGCGGATACAAAGTTCGCGATACGACCGCTTATGTTCAAAGCGAGCAATTACCATTGGTTGAGACTCCAATTAAAACGGAGTTGTCCACGGGCACGACCCAACTTGAGTTGGACGAGTTTATCTTTGGTTTGCAGATTGGGCAACCGGTCATCTTGACCGGTGAACGCACGGACGCCAAAGGTTTGATTCAAAGCGAGGTGCTGATCATCAAAGATATTGAGCACAACTATGGACTGACCACTCTTACTTTTGAAAACGGCTTATCTTTCTCATACAAACGCGATACGGTCAAGATCAATGCCAACGCGGCTCTCGCAACAAACGGCGAAACTACAACTGAAATTTTAGGCGCAGGCAACGGCGCACAACCCAACCCACAGTTCACGCTGAAGAAACCACCATTGACTTATACCGCCGCACCCACACCCAACGGTTCAGCCAGCACGCTTCAATTACGCGTAAATAATTTGTTGTGGGCTGAAGCACCATCTTTGTATGAGCTTGGCCCGCACGATCAAAAATATACTGTCCGCATTGACGATGATGGCAAGGCCAATATTCTATTTGGTGATGGCACAAAAGGTGCGCGCTTACCAACTGGAATAAATAATATCGTCGCAACCTACCGAAGCGGCATTGGCCTGGCCGGAGAGGTGACTGCTGGAAGTCTCACCATCTTGCAGAGCAAACCGCTTGGCCTGCGCGATGTGACCAATCCATTGCCCGCCAGCGGAGCGGGGGATCCCGAAAAAATGGAGAATGCCCGCGCCCATGCTCCATTAACTGTCCGCACGCTTGATCGTATCGTCTCACGCGATGATTATGAAGATTTCGCCAGCGCCTTCGCGGGGATTGGCAAAGCTCAAGCCGTTAACCTGTGGAGTGGAGAGCATCATCTCGTCCATCTGACCGTTGCCGGCGCGGACGGAAAACCGATCACCGACCCAAAGTTCTTGAAGAATTTCAATGCGGCGCTCGACGCGGCACGTGACCCCACGCAACAAATTAAAGTGGAATCGTTCGACCAGCTTCTTTTCAATCTGGCTGCCAATGTCGCAGTGGACAGTCGCTACATAGTGAAAGATGTTTTCTCTGCCGTCCAATCTGCCCTGACCGATTCGTTTTCATTTGCAAATCGTTCCTTCGGGCAACCCGTCACGGCGGCTGAAGTCATGACGATCATCCAACAAGTCTCAGGCGTCATCTATGTAGATTTGACATCGCTTTATTTATCGAGCGATAGCGCGGCGCTCAATCAAGTTCTTCCTGCCAACATCGCACACGTAGAGAATGGAACGATCCATCACGCTCAACTCGTATTGATCAATCCACTTAGTATCACTTTGCAGGAGGTGAAGGCATGAGCGGCGCATCCGACCGACTCTACGATTTACTGCCCGTCGTTTATCGTCTGCGCGATGCGGAACGCGGTGAACCATTACGCGCTTTACTTGGAATCATCAACAGCGAACTTTCTAGCGTCGAAGCAGATATCACGGGCCTTTACGAAAATTGGTTTATCGAAACCAGCGATGAATGGGTCGTGCCTTACATCGGTGACTTGCTTGGCGCGCGCGGCCTGAACACAATCAAGACTACAGCTTTCAGTCAACGCGCTTATGTTGCCAACACACTTTTCTATCGCCGACGAAAAGGCACGGCGGCGGTGCTTGGAATTTTGGCCGGAGATGTAACCGGCTGGCCCGCGCACGTTGTCGAATTCTTTGAATTATTGCAGACAACGCAATACATGAATCATCGTCGCTTGTTCAACACCATGCCAGACTTGCGCAACACGAACCAACTCAATTTATTGGACAAACCTTTCGATATCTTGCCGCATACGGCGGATGTGCGCCACATCTATAACCGGCGAGGCAAATACAACATTCCCAACATCGGAATCTTTTTATGGCGATTGCAAAATTATCCTTTGCAAAATGTGATAGCGCGACGGGCGGACGCTCCGCACGCTTATGGCTATCACTTCAGCACGTTGGGGAATCCCGCGCCGCTTTTCAATTTCCCTGCCGAACCCGGCTCGCCGGACGAACAACTTGTGCCCGCCCCGATCCGTCCCTTCGACTTTTATCTTGATCTCAAAACATATAACGACACGTATGGCTCTCTTGCAAATCCGCCGGAGAACAGCCGCTACTATGGCCCGCAGCGCAGTCTGCAAATCATCAAAGATGGGACGCCCGTGCCGCCAAAGGATGTCATGTGCAAGAACCTAAGCGCGTGGGCACAACCTTCGAGTGGCAAAGTTGCCGTGGATGTAACGCTTGGGCGTATCGCGTTCCCAACTGGTGAGGAGCCTACGCAAAGTTTAGTAGTTTCTTTCAATTACGGTTTCGGCGCGGACATTGGTGGTGGTCCCTATGATCGCCGCGACCGCATCACCGAAATCACACCACCCATGCAGGAATTTCAAGTAGGCAAAGGAAAAACGTATGCCACACTAAATGCTGCCCTCGCGGATTGGGTGATCAATCTACAACCTCCGGCTGTGATCAGAATTTATTACAGTGCTACTTACGATGCCAATATAACCATCAATCTTCCAAAGAATGGGATGTTAGTAATCGATTGCGAAAACGAGGAGCGCCCCACTTTGATTAATGCCGCACCGCTCAAAGTAATATC
>JAJYOO010000066.1 GCA_021796155.1 Chloroflexota bacterium | reverse complement strand
GAGTGATGGGCAGAGCAGGGGGTATTGGCTGTTGTTTTTAGCCACGCGTTACCAAGGACGCGCCATCCCTTGTCATTTTGTGAGTTATTCGTCCTGCAGATCGCGGACGAAGCGTGCATCCATAAATGAGCAGGTTGGTGATCTGCCATCGTATCGCTCATAAGTTGAAGTAACCCCTCAAACACGATGCACATCAACAAAATACTGAAATACCTGATTTCCTTTCACAGGGCGAATCATTTAGAATCGGATAAATGTTCATCCGCCTGACACTCATTCAGCATATTCCTTATCCGGCTGCAGACCCTTCCTATTGGCATGAGACCCTAGTAGTACAATAGCATGAACATGCCTCGGCAAAATCTCCTAAATTCTCTTCAATGAACACACCGCATTTTGCAGCATCCAGACGATCGCATGCAAGGCTGATGAAAGCTTTGCGGCTGACATTGTGGGGTGTACCAACGATCATGGCGATCATCGGTATTGCTTTTACGCTGTTCGAGAATGCGCGTCATGTGGAAGAACCCCTCTGGCCTTGGCCCACCGTTATCGGCCTGCTTGTATTGGGGCTGATCGGACCAATCCTTTCGTGGCTCAGTTTACTTTGGGCAATCAGAACCGCCGAGGCTTATATAAAATCTGAAGAAACATTGGATCAACGGAACTCTGAACTAGCCGCTCTGAACGCGCTGGGATTGGCTGCAAGCAGTTCTCTTGACATGGAGAGGACTCTCGCGTCTGCGTTGGAAAAAACAATCGAGACACTGGATGCCGCGGCGGGAATGCTCTTTCTTCAGGAAGATAAGAGCAGCGGACTCCGCCTCGAAGCACATCGCGGTATTTCCGTTGAGATGGCGAGGAAGGAAGCGCGCATCATCCCGGGTGAGTGTTTATGCGGGCAGGCGGTCAAGACGCGGCAGGTCTTGATGGCTCATGAGGTGGACAAAGATGTGCGTTGCACGCTGGGTCTTTGCATTTGCGAGGGATTTCGTTCGGTGGCCTGCGCACCATTGGAAGTCAAAGGTCAATTGGTTGGATTGCTGCAACTCGCCAGTCCACACGTTGGACATTTCACCGAAAGCCAGCGGGATTTCTTGGCGGCCATTGCGCGTCAACTTGGCGCGTCCATCGAGAATGCGCGGCTTTATGACACCGTCCGCGTCTTCAATGTTGAACTGGAAAAGAAAGTCAACCAACGCACACGTGAACTTGAGTCTGCTCGTTGGGCATTGGCAGAAAAGGCTCGACAGTTGCAGCGACTGTTGAGCGAATCCTATCGTGTGCAGGAAGATACACAAGCGCGCATCGCGCATGATATGCACGATGGCGTGACACAGATGATTATCGGCGCGC
Source organism: Chloroflexota bacterium (assembly GCA_021796155.1). The sequence goes on along the minus strand of JAJYOO010000066.1, from coordinate 8,267 downwards.
TGTACGAGACACAAGCCGCGCGTCAGGCATTGTTTGACGACCCCGACCGCGCTGCAGAAAATCTCGAACGCGCACAGGAATTGATCACCGAGGTCGAGACCGAAATCCGCCGCGTCATCTACGATATGCATCCGCCAGTACTGGATCAAATGGGATTGGTCGTGGCGCTCAAACGATTTGCATCAACATATCAAATCACATTTGGAATCGAATGTAATGTTCAAGTTGCAGGGAAATCTCAAAGGATGATTCACGAAACCGAAGTTACTATTTATCGAATCATCCAAGCCGCATTGCATAACGTTGCCACACATTCACAGGCTAAACATGCAAAAATCTATTTTGATTTTGGGGCAGCCGCGCTTCAAGTTGTGATCGAGGATGATGGCATCGGCTTTGATCCCGATGCGTTGATGAAACTTCCAGGCGAGCATCTGGGGCTGATCGGGATGAAAGAAAGAGCCGAGGGTTTGAAGGCCCAGCTAACGGTCCAGTCTGAAGCGGGAAACGGATCACGCATCATGTTGCGCGTTCCCGCGCCTGTCTATTTGGAAAAATAACGATGACACGATCCATCCACATCCTGATCGTTGACGACCATCCCGTTGTCCGTCAGGGACTACGGAGTTTGTTGGTCGGTCACCCTGATATTGAGATCATCGGTGAAGCCGAAAACGGTTCTGAAGTTCTACCGTTATTATCGAAGTCTCTGGCAGACGTCATTTTGCTGGACATCCAAATGAAAGGCCAAAGTGGAATCGAAATTGCGCGCCGCGTGCGCGCTTCCTATCCCGAAGTCAAGATCATCATTCTCACAACGTATGATGATGAAAGTCTGTTGCGCGAGGCGATGGAAGCGGGCGTGCACGGTTATTTGCTCAAAAGCGTTTCGCATGAGACGCTGCCCGATTCGATCCGCGCTGTGATGAAAGGCGAAAAATTATTAAGCCCCAAATTAGTCAGCAGCGTGGTGGATCAATATCAAAAACTGGCGCAATCACAGGCGCAAAAAGATGCGGGGTTGACCCCCGAAGAATTACAAGTGTTGTCTGCCATCGCAGGGGGCGCGAGCAATAAAGACCTCGCTGAAACATTTTTCTGGAGCGAAGCGACTGTTAAGCGCCGCGTGCAGGAAATTGTCGAGAAGATGGGAGTCGCGAATCGAACGCAGGCGATTGCGGAGGCGTTACGCAAAGGATGGATATAAATCAGTAAGCCGTGTGCCGTATCTCTTGTCGAAAGACACAGCCTTGAATTTCGTTGTTCGCTGAAGGATGCAGATTATGATTCGTTTAAAGTTAGTTACACAGAGTGGCATTGTATGACATCTCAATCGGAAATTCAGAAAAGCGGCCAGACATCCTGTAATATCCATAAAGATAAGAATGAACCAAACAACCAAGTCAAAGCAAGAACTAACCTCGCTCATTAAAAAAGTAACAGAAAAAATAATATCACTCCAATTCGATGTTGTTGTGAGCTTTCTCGCGGCCATCTTAGCCATGGCGCTTAATTTGGCAAGCATAAAAATCTCAGATTTTACTTATTCAGATACCGTTTATTTATTTGACATTATTGTTCCTTGCCATCGCTCTAATAACAGTACTTATAATTGGTATAGTGGTATATAAACAGCAGATTAGAATAAACAACCGCATTCTCGCTGAACTCAAAAGAAACGAGGATGGTTTATTTTCAGAAATAGAAAGTAATATTCCCGAATTGCTTGGAATCGGAGGGACCGATGAGCAGCCTTCAGTCCAGAGTGCCACTTAACGCAAATGAAGTTATCGCGAAACCTTTGCATCAATCCGCTGGTGAACAAGCCAAAAAATATGTTGACGATTTTGCCACTACCCTTGTTCTACAAGCTAAAGTGTTAGCGTCACGAGAAAACGCCGAACTCGTATTAAGACGCCACGTTGAAGAAGCAGTAGAATTTTTTCTCAAAAGAAGCGAGATTGGATAAGAGAATTCCTAAAGATTGTTGGCGGCGCGTTAATTGGCGCATTTGTTCCTGGGCTTATCACAGCACTCCCAACGCATGACACTACAAGTACCGTCATCTATATCGGCCCCGGTTTTGCAGGCATGATTATGGTTTTTTTCGGTTTGGCAATATAAACCAAGATGCTAACAAAACCGCCCTCAAATCCACAATAACATAGAGAGACTGGACACATAAACCAGTCTCTTTCCTTTTCCGTGTTTAAAACCACCTTGACCTCTTTAGCTCACGCTTTGACCCAAATGTGAATTCCCAAGCCTAAGCCTCCCGAATAAACTAAGATGAACAGTTCATTCCGACTGTTCATCTTTCGTTTTCAAAAGGAACGCTCATGGCTTTCCGAGACGAAATCCAAGCCCTCAGCGGGCAAAACGTCAACTTGTGTTACCAGTGCAGCAAGTGCTCCTCGGGTTGCCCACTGGCTGATAAGATGGATCTCAAACCGTCCCAGGTGATGCACAGCATCCGCCTGGGACGTGCTGATTCTGTACTCAATAGCGAAGCCATCTGGTTGTGCGTAGATTGCGAAACCTGCACCTCGCGCTGTCCGCAACAAGTCGAGCCAGCTGCGGCGATGGCTGCCGCGCGCCTCCTCGCTTTGCAACGCGGCATCACGCCCAGCGTGAAAGTCATTGACATTTATTATCACGGCTTCGTGGACAACATGCGCCTCAACGGAAAAATCCACGATGCGTCGGTGGCGGGCATCACGCAATTGCTGACGGGTCAACTGATGGCTGACTTGCCGCTGGCGATGAAACTGCTCGTGCGCGGACGCGTCAAGCCGCCGCCTCTTCCCATCGGTGGTGGTCGCTTCCGAAAAATTTATCGCAACGCCCTCGCCCGTGAAAAGGAGTCACGCGCATGAGACTCGGCTATTATCCAGGTTGCTCGCTCGAGGGCATCAGCGCCGAATACGACGAATCGATTCGCACCCTTTTTGCCCATCTCGAAATCACCATCGAAGATTTGCCCGATTGGATTTGCTGCGGTACATTGGCTGCGCCGTCGCTTTCGCGTTTGCTTGGATTAGCGACTCCGCTTTGGAATGTGGCGCAAGCCGAAAAGCAGGGATATGACAAATTGATCGCGCCGTGCAGCGCCTGCCTTTATCATTTCAAACATGCGACCAAAGTTGTGGAGGAAAGCCCGTCGCTTCGCGCGGACGTTGAAGCGGTTCTCGAACTCCCGTTGGATTCTCCTCCGCCGACAATTCATCCGCTCGAACTCCTCAGCGATGACTCATTCGAGACGCGTATTCGTTCATCCGTGAAGCGCGACTTATCGGGCCTCAAAGCGGTCTGCTATTACGGATGTCATATTTCGCGTCCCGCGAAGTTGATGCAATTCGACGATCCCGAAAATCCGCAAAGTATGGACCGCTTGTTGAATTGGGTCGGCATTCAAACGTTAGACTGGCCGCGCAAAGTAGATTGCTGCGGCGCGCACTTCAGCATGATCAAACCCGATTACGTTGTGGACATGTGCCAAAAAATATTCCGGTCCGCAATTGAAGCAGGCGCAGAAGCGATTGTTGTCGGCTGTCCCATGTGCCATGCCAATCTCGATACGCGTCAAGATGCAATTGCCGAAAAACTTGGACATGACTTGAACATGCCCGTGCTTTATTTCTCGCAAGTGCTTGGATATGCCTTTGGCTTGCCCGACAAAGAACTTGGCTTCAAACGCCACATCGTTGACCCGCTTCCATTGATGTTGGAAACCTGCAAAGCACGTTCGATGGTGAATGTATGACACTCCGCACTTTAGTCACTTTCACTTTAGGCACTCTTGAACATGACCAATAATTTCCCAACTCCTCTCTCTAACAAACCCACTGGTGCTGTCATGGTTGTCGGCGGCGGGATCGCTGGAATGCAAGCCAGCCTCGACCTAGCTGATTCAGGTTTCAAAGTTTATCTCGTTGAAAAAGAACCAGCCATCGGCGGGCACATGGCGGCGTTGGATAAAACTTTTCCAACCAATGATTGCGCCATGTGCACAATTAGCCCGCGCTTGGTGGCGACCGCGGGACATCGAAACATTTCGGTGATGACCGACACAGAATTATTGAAACTCGACGGCGAAGCGGGACATTTCACGGCGACCGTCAATCACAAGCCGCGCTACATTGACTTAAGCAAATGCACGGCATGTGGTGATTGCGCGACGGTTTGTCCAATCACAATTACAGATAATTTCAACGGTGATTTGAGTCAACGTAAAGCGACTTATAAACTTTATCCTCAAGCTGTGCCGAACGCGTTTGCCATCGAGAAAAAAGGAATCGCTCCTTGCCGCGACGCGTGTCCCGCAGGCCAACGCGCTCAGGGTTACATCGCCATGATCCGCGAAGGCCGTTACGACGAAGCACTGCGCGTCATCAAAGAAGATAATCCATTTCCTGGCATTTGCGGACGCATCTGCAATCATCGTTGTGAGACAGCCTGCAATCGCAACCTCGTTGATGAACCGATTTCCATTGCCGCGCTCAAACGTTTTGTCACCGATACGGTTTATGCGGAAGCGTACGCCGCGCCGAAGTCAGTCGAACGAAAATACGATGAACGCGTCGCCATTATCGGGTCAGGTCCATGCGGCCTGGTTATGGCGTCACGATCTTTGAAGCGTTGCCAGTCGCGGGCGGCATGTTGCGCGTTGGCGTGCCCGAATATCGTCTGCCCTCGTGGATCATCAATCGCGAGATTCAGGAAATTCTCGATCTCGGTGTTGAACTGCGTTTGAACACGCCTGTCAATAATCTCGATGATGTTTTCGCTCAAGGATTTGGCTCGATCTTGATCGCGGTCGGCGCGCACGAGGGAAAGAAACTGCCGATCCCTGGCGCGGACCATCCCGACGTTTTGATCAACACGATTTTCCTGCGCGACGTACGCATGAACAACGGTCCCGATTTGAAGAACCGACACGTGCTGGTTCTCGGCGGTGGCAACGTCGCGATGGATTGTGCGCGCACGGCGCTTCGACTCGGCGCGAAAAAAGTTGACATGGCTTTTCTCGAATCGCGCGAGACGATGCCTGCCAACGAAGATGAGATTCGCGAAGCAGAGGACGAGAACATCACGTTTTATCCAAGCCGATCATTCACCCGCGTCTTTTCAGATAATGGGCGGGTCAGCGGCGTGGAAGCGGTCAACGTCTCATTCATGAAATTTGAATCCGATGGTGCGCTGACTCTCGAAACCATTCCGAACAGCGAACACAAGCTCAATTGCGATATGGTCATCTTTGCCATCGGTCAGCGAGCGGGATTGGCTTTCATCCCCGAAGACGGCGGTGTTGGTATTACAAAGCAGCGAACCATCGCCGTGAATCCAAATACTTATGCGACGAGTCGCGCGGGCGTGTTTGCCGCAGGTGACGCGACCACAGGCACCGCATTCGTTGTTGATGCGATTGCCGCGGGACACAAAGCCGCTGACAGCATCCATAAATATTTGCGCGGCGAGAATCTTGAACTGCGCCATCATACGGATTTGCCAGTCGTCAAAATGAATCCAACCGAAGTCGCAGAGCAGATTCGCCGCGGAGAAATCAGAGTCCAGCCGCGGGTCAAGATGGAAGCGTTGAATCCCGATTCGCGCACGCGCACATTCGAAGAAGTCAATCGCGGATTCACCGAAGAAGAGGCGCGTGCCGAAGCGTCGCGTTGTTTGCAGTGCGGCGTGTGTTCGGAATGTCTCGCTTGTTATTACAAATGCGCGGCGGGCGCGATTGACCATAATCAAGCTGCGCGCATCGAACAGATCGAAGTCGGCGCGGTGATTCTCGCATCGGGCTTTGAACTTTACGACGCGCATCTTTCTGGCGAATATGGTTTGGGTCGTTATCCAAACGTTGTCACCAGCCAGCAATACGAACGCATCCTTTCGCCGAGCGGGCCATACAGCGGTCACCTCAAACGTCCGTCGGATGGCGCGGAGCCGAAACGCATCGCGTGGATTCAATGTGTTGGTTCGCGCCGCGCGGATCGCAATTGGTGTTCGGCAGTTTGTTGCATGTATGCCACCAAGCAAACCATCATCACGCAAGAGCACGCGCCCGGAACCGACTGCACAGTTTTTTATATTGACTTCCGCGCGTATGGCAAAGGCTTCGACGCGTATTTCGAGCGCGCCAAATCATCGGGCGTGAAGTATGTGCGTGCGATGCCTTCGACGATTCGACAGGACGCGGCGACGGGGAATCTTGAAATCCAATATGCGCTTCCTGGTGGTCGTCTCATCACCGAGACTTTTGATATGGTCGTGCTTTCAGTCGGACTCCAAGCCCCGAGCGGGATGAAGCGCCTCGCTGACGAACTGAAAGTGGATCTGCGCCCTGACGGTTTTTGCAAGACGACGAACTTGTCGCCGCTCAACACCAGCCGCGAAGGAGTCTACGTTTGCGGACCTTTTGCTGAACCGAAAGATATTCCCGAAACTGTGATGTCTGCCAGCGCAGCCGCGGCGCGTGCAATGACTCTTCTTGCTGAAGGTCGTCATACGCTCGTCGCACCGAAAGTTTATCCGCCCGAGATTGACGTGAAGGGACAGGAACCGCGCGTCGGAGTCTTCGTCTGTCATTGCGGGACGAACATCGCGGGTGTGGTTGATGTCGCATCGGTCACTGAATACGCGCGGTCTTTGCCTAACGTGGTCGTTGCCGATCACAATTTGTTTGCCTGTTCAACTGATTCGCAAGCTAAGATCAAAGCGGCTGTGAAAGAATATAACTTGAATCGCGTGGTGGTCGCGTCTTGCACTCCGCGCACGCATGAACCGTTATTCCAAAATGCAATCCGCGAAGCAGGATTGAATTTCTATTTGTTTGAATTGGCGAACATTCGCGATCAATGTTCGTGGGTGCATCGCGATCAACCCGAAGCCGCGACGCAAAAAGCAAAAGACCTTGTCCGCATGGCGGTGACCAAAGTGCGAATGGTCGAGCCGTTGCCACGCAAATCGCTGGAATTCAATCACGACGCGTTGGTCATAGGCGGCGGTGTGGCGGGCATGACTGCCGCGAATGAACTGGCGAATCAAGGATTCAAAGTTTCCATTGTCGAACGCGAAAGCGAACTCGGCGGCAATATGCGTCATTTGCATTTCCTGTTGAGTCACGCCGAACCGCAAGCGTTATTGAAGAAGATGGTTGAGAAAACACTTAGCCATCCGAACATTCATACTTTCTTGAATGCTGAGATCAAATCGTTCAGCGGAAGCCTGGGGAAATACAAGACAACAGTCAGTTCTCCTTCTCCCGAAGAAGAGGGAGAACTGGGGAGTGAGATCGCTATCAATCACGGAGTAGTGATTGTTGCAACCGGCGCCCAACCTTATCAACCGACTGAATATCTCTATGGACAAGATAAGCGTGTCGTCACGCAACTTGAGTTGGAAGATCAGATCGCCAATCGTAAATCTGAAATCCAAAATCTAAAATCCGTTGTGATGATTCAATGCGTCGGCTCGCGAACAGCGGAGCGACCTTATTGTAGCCGCCTGTGTTGCGGACAAGCCGTCAAGAACGCGATGGAAATCAAGAAGGTCAGCCCGCAAACGGAAGTTTACATTCTCTATCGCGACATACGGACTTATGGCTTGATGGAACCTTATTATCGTCAAGCACGCGCGGCGGGTGTGACCTTCCTGCGCTTCGACGAAAAACGTCAGCCTGAAATCCATGCAGACGGAATATTACAAGTTATTGTTCACGATGAAATGTTAGACGCAAATGTCGCACTCGAAGCAGATCAACTTGTTTTGTCGGTGGCTGTTGTCCCGCGAAATGACGCAGACCAAGTCGCCAAGTTGCTCAAGGTCCCGCTCACATCCGACGGTTTCTTCCAGGAAGCACATCTCAAATTGCGCCCCGTTGATTTTGCCAGCGATGGAATCTTTTTATGCGGCATGGCGCATTATCCAAAGAAAGCGTTGACTGAATCTGTCACTCAGGCTTTGGCTGCCGCGGGGCGCGCCGCAACCGTGTTGTCGAATCGTACGATTGAAATCGAGCCGATCATTTCCCACGTCAATGAAGATAAATGTGATGGTTGCGCCTATTGCGTTGATCCCTGTCCATTCAAAGCGATCACGTTGGTTGAATATCAAAACGAAGCAGGTCAAACCAGGAAGCGCGTGGTTGTGGATGAAACTGTTTGCAAAGGTTGTGGGACATGTCAGGCGACTTGTCCGAAAGGCGCGATCTTCGTCTGGCATTTCAAATTGGATTATCTGCGCGCAATGACGATGGCAGC
>JAJYOO010000065.1 GCA_021796155.1 Chloroflexota bacterium | reverse complement strand
ATTCCTTTCCGCCCACCCCGGCGCGCAGGCTTTCATTGTGACTTGGGCTGGTTCAGGTTTTATACCTCTCATCCAGGCCGCCAAAGATCAAGGTGTAATCGGCAAGATCGCGTTGGGCACCACGTTCATTGATAATAAATCCATGCCAGCCGTCTATGGCAACGCGATCGGCACAACGGCAGGGATTTTGTACCAGTACGCCGCGCCCAAGAATCCCATCAATGACTTTTTAGTCGCGCAGGATAAAGCTCGCTATGGAACGGTGCCCGATCTATTCGACGCGGACGGCATGAACGCAGCCCTGATGGCGATTGCGGCTATCAAGAAGACCAACGGTGATGTCAGCGGTGATACGCTGGTCAAGGCGATGGAAGGTTTGTCGTTCGATGGACCCAAAGGCAAGATTGACATCCGTCCCGAAGATCATGTCGCCATTCAGGACATGTATATTTTGAAGCTGGTCAATCTCACGGATCCAAACGCCAACTTCTATCAGTATGTTGACACGACTCGCCCTGAGCCGCCGTGCTTGCTGCCCGAGTCGCTCAAGTCTCGCTGTGGCACCTTGCCTTACGGCAATCTGAGCGGAAAATAATTTAGTTTACAATTCGCAGACCGTGGACGGTTGACCGCAGACTGTCTATCGTCCACGGTCAACCGTCTGTAGCGTAGATGTAATGAGCAACGATACTATTATTGAGACTGTCAATCTATCCAAACAATTTGGCGCGCTGGTCGCTGTGGACAATGTGAATATCAAAGTCCGCAGGAATTCTTTGCATGCCATCATCGGTCCGAATGGCGCGGGAAAAACCACATTCTTTAATTTGTTGAGCGGCAATCTCGAACCGACTAGCGGCAAGGTTATCTTCAAAGGCAATGATCTGACGCACCGGCCCGTTCATCGCATGATCCATTACGGCATCGGACGTTCATTCCAGATTACAAATATCTTTCCTAATCTCACGGTCTTTGAAAACATCCGCTTGGCTTCACAGGCGATGGAAAAGGATAACTTCAAGTTTTGGATGAACGCGTCGCGCATGGAAAGATGCGAACAGCGCGCGTCGGAAGTCATCGAAAAAGTTGGATTGAAGGGACGCGCTCAGGTGCTTGCCCGCACACTTCCGCACGGTGACCAGCGCAAGCTGGAACTTGGGATGATCCTCGCTCCAGACCCGGAAGTGCTTTTGCTCGACGAACCGACGGCGGGTATGGCTGCCGAACAAGTCCCCGAATTGCTTGCATTGATTCAAGAGATTCAAAAGGCAGGAAACAAAACCGTGATGTTGGTTGAACACAACATGAACGTTGTGATGAGCGTTTCAGACATTATCACGGTTATGCACTTAGGAAAAATTCTAGCGGAGGGTACGCCTGCTGAGATTGCCAAAAACAAGGAAGTCCAAACCGCTTATCTCGGCGGGTTGTATGAGTTGAATGTATGAAACAAAAAGCTCAAGTTGCTGTCTCAAGCAACCAACGCGAAAACCTTTGTGACCTTCGTGGTTAAAAAATTCTAGAATCATGCAAACCATTCTTGACGTTCAAGGCATTCACACATTCATCGGTCAGTATCACATCCTGCAAGGCGTGGATGTGCGCGTGCCCGCGGGTTCGATCACGGCTTTGCTTGGACGTAACGGCGCAGGCAAAACCACAACGCTCAAATCCATTCTCGGATTAACGCCGCCGCGCGAAGGCAAAGTGATTTTCAATAATCGCGAAGTGCACGGAATGCATTCGTTCGACATCGCCGCGCTGGGCATTGGCTTTGTCCCCGAACATCGCGCCATCTTCCGTGAACTCAGCGTGGAGGAGAATCTCAAACTCGCAGAACGCGTCAAAGGTGATTACGTTCGCAAGCGCGATTTTATTTTCGATCTTTTTCCCGATCTCAAACGTCTCATCACATTGCCTGGCACGAGTCTCTCTGGCGGGCAACAGCAAATGCTTGCCATCGCTCGTGCGCTCGTTGCCGATAACAGCCTTTTATTAATTGATGAACCAAGCGAAGGACTTGCGCCTGTCATCATCGAACACATGATGTCCGCCATTCGCCAGCTTTCCGTGCAAAGCACGGTTGTGCTCGTCGAACAAAATTTTCTCGTGGCAAGCAAACTGGCCGAATATTATGTCATCATCGAAGAAGGACGTTCTGTTCAATCGGGCATGATGAAAGACTTGATTAACGATAAAGCCGCCATTCATCGTTTCCTCGGCGCGGCGTAGGATTCAATATGAATGTATTTTTCCGTAAGAATCTTTTGTTATTCGCCACGCTAATCGTCATCATTATTCTTTTTATTACTGCCGCACAAGGAGTGAACTCGCAGGACTTCGTCATTACTTTGTTGCGCGGGCTTTCAGTGGGTGCGGTCACATTCCTCGTGGCTTCGGGTTTCTCGTTGATTTTCGGTCTGCTCGACGTGCTAAACCTTGCGCATGGCACGTTGTTCATGATCGGCGCGTATATCGGCTGGACGGTTTATGTCCGACCCGATACGTTCGTGGATCTGCTGACTCCTCTCGCTTTGATTCTTAGCGGGTTCGCACTTGGAGATGTGTATCCGCTTCTTTCGGACCGAATCCGCCTCGGCTTAAGAATGAAGCGGATTCTCCCTTGGGCTTTGATTCTTGTCTCCGTTCTGCTCTTCATCTTGGTCTTGCCTCGATATCCGATTGCTGGTTGGAATCTCGATAACTACGCCCAGAGTCCCGTCACGTATTCTTACATGGCGGGCCAAGGCATGCCCCTTCCGCCGCCGACGGTTATATTCGATCAGATTTCACCCGCATTAGCAATCGTCGGTTTGTTGTTGGCAAGTTTGATCGGCTCGTTTGGTCTTTCATTGTTTGCTCAATCTGCACAACGATCTCCGCGATTGACATGGCGAAGTTATGCGGGCTTTATGGTTTTGCTTCTTATTGGATTGATCGTTTTCATTTTCAACGACGCATTGACTGCATTCTTGTTGGGACTTAATTCTAACTGGTTATTCTTCATTGCTGTGATTGTTGCGATATTGAGTGGCGCGGGGCTGGGCGCGTTGATGGAAGTGACTTTGATCCGCCCGCTATACAGCCGTCCGATCTATCAACTTATGTTGACGATTGGCTTGAGCGCCATCGGCGTGCAAGTTGTGCAAGCGATTTGGGGAAGACCTGAGTTTGTCATGCCGAAACCAACATTATTCAATGGTTCTGGTGCTAACTGTCCGGCGACAAGTTTTTCGTCATGGTGGCAGGGCAATTGCTCGACAATCCTTTTGCTTGGCGGACGTGTGCGCGTCTACAATGAAATTTTTATTCCAATAATCGGCGTGCTGGTGTTGATCGGCGTTTGGATTCTGCTTCAACGCACGCGGCTTGGCATGATTATCCGCGCCGGTGTGCAGGATCGCGAAATGGTTGAAGCACTTGGCATCAATGTACGCCGCGTGTTTACATTGGTCTTCGCCCTCGGCGTTGGATTAGCAGCATTAGGCGGCGTACTCGCGGCTCCTTCTATGGGGCTTTCCAACACAATGGGCGAGACGCTTCTGCTCGACGCGTTGATCGCGGTGGCAATCGGTGGACTGACAAGTTATCCCGGCGCAGCACTTGGTTCTTTGTTGGTTGGGTTGATCCAGCAATTTATGATCAAGTACGGACAGATCGGAATTTCGATTCCATTTACAAGCGTTGTGTTAAAACCCACGCCGCCTATCGTTCCAGCCTCAACCGTGTTACTAATGGTCATTATTCTGTTAATTATGCCGAATGGTCTGCTCGGGAAAAGGGGATGAATATGCAAAAGAAAACGTCCTCCTTTTTTCTCAGCAATCGTTCATGGCTTGTTTTACTGGTCGCAGTTATATTGCTGCCTTTTGTTGTCGGTCTGTTTGAAGGAGCATCGCCAGCCGCAATCTGGGCGAATCAGGGCGGCATCTCGAAATTTGTGGAAGGCTTGGGCATCGAAGTTTTTATCCTTGCTTTGTATGCTCTCAGTTACGATTTGATCTTTGGTGTGACCGGGCTTCTGTCTTTTGGTCATGCCATGTTCTTTGCGGTGGGCGCATATTTGACAGGAATCGCTATCAAAAGCTTTGGCCTCGCTTTACCGGCGGTCATTGGATTAGTCTTTCTCGCCTCGATCATCCAAGCTTTGCTGTTTGGGCTGGTGTTGCCGCGCGTCAAAGGGATTACATTTGCCTTGGTCACGCTTGGCATGGCATCGGTCTTTCATATAATCATTATGTCGAGCGATCTGGGTAAATACACGGGCGCGGACGTTGGCTTGCAGGGCGTAATCGCACCTTCTTTTATCAATCCGGCGAACGAACGCTTGCGCTTTTATTTTGTTGCGCTCACTGTTTTGGTCTTGATTTATTTGCTTTACCAGCGCTTCGTCAATTCTCCGACCGGACACCTGTGTGTTGCGATTCGTGAGAACGAGGGCCGTGCAAAGATGCTCGGATACAACACGTTCGTATTCAAACTCGCGGCGTTGATGCTTTCCTCCTTTACGGCTGCATTGGCTGGCGTTTTGCACGCGCTCTATCAGCCCATCGTCAGCCCTAATGTTGCGGATTTGAGTTTTACCGTTACAGCTTTGTTGATTGTTTTAATTGGTGGCGTTGGCACATTGAGCGGGGCGTTGGTCGGCGCGGTTGTTTATCGCTTGCTTGATTTTGGTTTACGCCGTTACATTGGCGAGAACGCCAGCTTTATCACTGGAGCGATTTATGTGGCCTTTGTGCTTTTCATTCCATACGGAATCGTCGGCACTTGGCGGATGAAATCTTTGCAGATCAGTGAAGGCTGGACACAATTCTTCAAGATGCTTAAACTTGAGTGATGCCTTTGAAAATTGCTCCCGCTGATGTGTATAGGAAAAGTTTTATGAAGAGAGCTAGCAAAACGATATGAGCAGCACATTGTCGGATAAGGGTGGCGTTGAGATTCCTGCAAAAGTAAATTATGTTTCACAAGGCAAAGGTCAACCCGTTATCATGATTCATGGTTTGGCTGCCTCGCTCCATGATTGGGATTTCTTGATCCCTGAACTGGACAAGGCAGGCTACGCGTCTTACGCGTTAGATTTGCTTGGTCACGGCGAAAGCCCGAAGCCCGATTCGCGCTCGTATCAGATGGATTGGCTCACCGATCATTTCATCAATTGGACGGAATCTCTCAATCTTGATGAGCCTGTAGTTTTGATTGGCCATTCCCTCGGCGGGTACTTTGCCCTCGAGTACGCGCGGCGCTTCCCGCCCAGAACGCGCGGTTTGATTCTCGTCGATCCGTTTTATTCGTACCGACAGATTCCCGCATTCTTGTTGCGATTGTATAGTTATCCAAAGCTAATCGGCTTTCTCATTCGAAGTACGCCCATCTGGCTTTTGCGAATCATCATCAACTTTACGAGTCTCTTGATTGGGCATGGCCCAAGCGGAATGCATGGATTGCCAAAGTCTGTGCGCGAACAGTCTGTACTGGATTATTCGCGCACCGCTTTTGGTGTCTACAATCTTCCCAACACCAATTTTGATTTGACTCCGTGTTTGGCTTCGATTTCGGTTCCATCGTTGATCGTGTGGGGTGAACACGATCAGACGCTTTCACCATCATCATTTTCCACATTGGCGAAATTGATGCCGAATGCAAAAGCGGAGCATATTCTAGCGACGCACATTCCACACCAGACTCATGCGGATTGGTTCAATGGGTTGGTGTTGGATTTTCTGAAAACAATCTAATGCCCTACGCGCTCCTTAACAAGCGGGATTTTTTAAGGAAACAGTCCATTTTGCCCTCTTGAAACGGCTTTGCTTCTATGCTAAAATGATGTCCAGAAGCCGTATATATATGGGATAATAAATATGTTGCCACCATTTATGGCGGCAACATATGTTCTAACAATGGAGCGAACCGCACATGCGGTGTCCTTACTGCCACTACCACGACTCGAAAGTCCTCGATACTTCTCACGACAGCCACGGCGGCATCCGCCGTCGGCGAGAGTGTTTCAAGTGCAAGCAACGTTTCAGCACTTATGAACGACCAATTTTGGCTACGCCGCTCATCATTAAGCAAGACGGGACGCGCGAAGAATTTGACCGCGAGAAACTGGCGCGTGGTATCCGTATTTCCTGTGCCAAACGTCCTGTTTCGGCTGAAGACATTGAGCGGCTAATTGGGCACATCGAATCTGAATTGCAGAAAATGGGTAAGGCGGAAGTTTCGTCCCGCGTGATCGGTGATATGGTCATCGCTGGTTTGAAGGAAATGGATCAAATCGCGTACATCCGTTACGCGATTGTTTACCTGCGCCTGGATGATTTGGGCGCGCTTCGCAAGGAAATAGACAACCTTCTCAAAGGCTAATTTAACGGCAGCGGCTTTCCTGCTCAAAGCGGGAAGTGTCGCTGTCTTTTTGTTTGTATCGCTCGAAGATGGTTGAAAAATCTTTATCGTCGGAGGAGAGTTCCTATGGTAACCAAAACTGTTTCATCAAAACAGGGCCTGCTTCCAACAGCGCCTATGCCGAAAGGTTTGGGCAAAGTCCAACTGACGGACAATGCGCGGCAGGTGCTTGAGCGCCGCTATGTTCGCCGCGGAGACGATGGCAAGCCCGTCGAAACCGTGGAAGAAATGTTTTGGCGCGTCGCCTATCACGTCGCAAAAGTCGAAGAGATGTGGAATGAGGATGTGATCGGGCGCGCCAAAGAATATTATCAACTGCTGACCACTAAAAAGTTTTTCCCGAACTCTCCGACGTTTACCGGCGCCGGTACGCCGCTTGGACAATTGGCCGCGTGCTTCGTTCTTCCGATTACCGATGATATGGGACGCGATACCGCGGGCATTTTTCAGACTCTGCGCGACGCGGCGTTGATTCAGCAAACCGGCGGCGGCAACGGATTTTCATTCTCGCGCCTTCGTCCAAAAGGGACCATCGTTAAATCGTCAGCGGGACAAGCCACTGGCCCGGTTGGATTCCTGCGCGTGTATGACCATGCCTTTGGCGAGATCGCGCAGGGCGGAACTCGTCGCGGCGCGAATATGGGTGTCTTGCGCGTCGATCATCCCGATGTGGAAGAATTCATCACCTGCAAGACCGATGAGAATCAAATCACCAATTTCAATATTTCCGTTGGTATCACGGACGCGTTCATGCGCGCTGTGCGCGAGGACAAGGAATGGGAATTGCGCTTCCCCGATGTGCACGATTCCAAATATCGTGAAGTGCGCGGCACACTCGAGCAAATGGAAAAGGCTGGCGTGCGCATTCATACTTATAAGAAAGTGCGCGCTCGCGAACTATTCAACAAGATCGTTAATCAGGCGCATCATAACGGTGAACCGGGCGTGTTATTCCTCGACGCATCGAATCGAAGTAATCCTGTCCCGCATTTGTATCCACTGGAAGCAACAAATCCATGCGGAGAGCAATGGCTTGGACCATACGAGAATTGCTGTCTCGGTTCGGTCAATCTCAACGAGCATTGCGGACCCGATGGCACTGTCGATTGGGAATCGCTTCGCAAGAGCGTTGAAACTTCTACGCGCTTCCTCGACGATGTTGTCGAAGCCAATGCCTATGTTCCAGCAGTTCCGCAATTAACCGAAGCCGCGCACAAAGCGCGCCGCATCGGCCTCGGCATCATGGGACTCGGTGATTTGATGTATCACGTCGGCGTGCGCTATGGATCAAAAGAAGGTCAGGAGTTCGGTGCGCAAGTCATGGAGTTTGTCCGCTATCATGCTATGTTGACGAGTATCAAGTTGGCAGAAGAGCGCGGACCATTCCCGGCCATCGAAGGCTCAATCTACGATATGGACAACATCACGTGGACTCCGCCTCAAACGCTGGTCAACTATCAGCGTAACTGGAGCCGCCCCGAAGTCCGGTGGGACGCGGTGATGGATGGAATCAAAAAGCATGGCATTCGCAACGCGGCACAGACCACGGTTGCACCGACTGGCACGATTGCCACCGTCGCAGGTTGTGAAGGTTATGGATGCGAACCCGTCTTTGCATTGGCGTATTATCGTCATGTCAACGATCATGGCAAGGATTTGAAACTCACGTATGCAAGCCCGCGCTTCGATGAGGCGTTGAAGAAACTAGGACTCGGCGAAGAGAAGCGACAGGAAATTGTCGAGCAGGTGATGAGCGAAGGCACGTGTCAGAACATCACCGATATTCCGCAAGCAGTGCGCGATACATTCGTTGTGTCGGCAGACATCACTGCTGAAGAACATGTCCGAATGCAAGCTGCGTTACAGGCTTTCGTGGATAACTCGCTGTCGAAGACGGTCAACTTCTCAGAGACCGCGACTGTTGATGATGTTGCAAAAGCATATATGTTGGCGTGGGAACTAGGCTGCAAAGGCATCACAGTTTATGTGACCGGCTCGCGCGAGAAAGTCGTTTTGGAAACGAAAGCAACGGCGGATAAAAAAGGCGCTTCGACTTCGCTCAGCGCGATGCCTCAATCTACGGCGACAACGGCTCCCGTTTCGACAACCAACCTCTGGCACGATGGCAAGAAGCCGCGGCCAAAAGCGTTACATGGCGAGACGTTCAACATCGGGACGCCGGTTGGCAAGGCTTTTATTACCATCAATGAGAATGGCGGGCAGCAACCGTTTGAGGCGTTCATTAATACCGCGAAAGCTGGTTCAGAAACCGCGGCGGTCTCTGAAGCGATTGGACGTTTGATCTCATATATTTTACGAATGGCTTCGCCCATCGCACCGACCGAGCGTATGCGCGAAGTCGTTCGCCAGTTGATTGGCATCGGCGGCGGACGTTCACTTGGCTTCGGTCCGAATCGCGTGCGTTCATTGCCCGATGGCATCGGACAAGTGCTTGATCAATATTTGCGCGAGAAGGAAGGCGCAAGCGACTATGCGGTGGCCGAGATCAAGCCGAATGGTAATATGCGCACCATCGAGTCGGAAGTCGAGGCCGCGCAGCCGAATATGAAAATTGGCGACTTGTGCCCGGAATGCGGCGAAGCCGCGGTCGTCAATGAAGAAGGCTGCCGCAAGTGTTACGCCTGCGGATATAGTGAGTGCTAGACACCACCCAGCCTTTGGCCACCCTCCCCACATCCTTTGGATGTGGGGAGGCAGGGTAGGACTGAGAATGCCATGAAATATTTTTCTTCAGTGGGTGTGAGGTTGGTCTTTATGTTGAGGTGGTGAAATGGAGACTTCATGAAAGATAACAAAAAGGCATTTAAAGAAGAATTTGCTAAATTTTATGAGAACCCTACTCGCGAAGGGTTGCGTGAGTTATTGAAAAATAATTTGGGTGAGTATCCAAACATTGATTTCAAATCCCAACTGCCCACATTTTCAAGCATCGCGCGCCATATTTTAGGAATAGCCAATTCAGGCGGCGGATGTATTATTTTAGGTGTGGCCGAGAGAAGATAAGACCCTTGAATCTGTAAGGCTTGCATCTTTCGAAGATCAGTCTGAATTTATTAAGGGGATAAAGAAATTTGTGCCCAATGTTTTGCTTACAGATGTAGATATTCAGAATTTCAGTTATGAGGCTTCAGAGTATCCTAAATTAATAGGAAAGAAATTTCAGGTTATCTTGATTCCAAGTGAGCCAATTCATCTTCCTTATGTTGCTATGTCAGAAGGTGACGGCATTCGCAACAACGCTATTTATATACGACGAGGAACAAATACTGAAGAAGCAAATTATGATGAGCTGCAAAGAGTAA
>JAJYOO010000064.1 GCA_021796155.1 Chloroflexota bacterium | reverse complement strand
GCTGAGCTTTGCTCCCAACGCGCAAAAGAAAAAGGCGCATGCATTGTTCAGGATTGTGCGGTGACTGGAATTATTGGCGATGGCAAAATCAAAGGTGTACAAACTACGCAAGGAGAATTTTATGCGCCGGTTGTTGTCAACGCGGCAGGCGCGTGGGCAGGCAAGCTCAACGAATTGGCTGGACTTAATTTGCCATATGACACTTGGCGTCACGACACGATGTTCGTGGCACGACCTTCTCAAATCGGGCCAACTCATCCAACGGTAATTGACTTTGCCCACGAAATGTATTTTCGTCCTGAAGGCAATCTGACGCTTGTTGGACTCGAAGATGGAAATCCACTGGGCGAATTGCCGGATAGCGATACCGACCATGCGAAAAAAGGATTTGTCGAACGTGGAATTGACCGCATCTGCCAGCGGATTCCTATTATGGAAAATGGCGCGCTGCACTCCGCTCACGGCGGCTACGACGGCATCACGCCGGATCAACATCCGATGATCGGTGCTGCCGGTCCCGATGGCTTTTATCTAAACTGCGGCCACAGCGGCACCGGATTCAAAACATCGCCTGCGGTTGGGCTTTGCATGTCCGAGTTGATTTTGGATGGGAAGTTCAAGACGATTGATCTTTCAATTTACAGGCCACAGAGATTTGCAGAAGGCAAACAAATCGTTGGAGAACATCCGTATAGTAGCATCTGGAGATAAATATTCCAAGGCTCATGAAGTAAAATCAAGCGCAATAAATAAAGTTCGCCAGAATTTTTTCACTTAAGACATACTTCAAGGAATCAACTATGACCGACAAAGAAGAATCCAAGAAAGCCGAAGAGACCAAGGAAGAAAAGAAGAAAGAAGAAAAGCCGACTCCGAAAGACAATCTGGTCCAGAGCAAACATTCGATCAAGATTGGCGACAAGGAAATCAAATATACCGTCATCGCCGGGACAATGGTGATGAAGGAGGAAACGCCACCTGAACAGGCAAAAGAGTCTGAGGGTGAAAAGCCGAAAGCGCAATTCTTCTTCGTGGCATACACCAAAGACGATGTCGAAGATAAATCGAAGCGGCCAATCACGTTCTCGTTCAATGGCGGACCCGGTTCGTCATCGGTGTGGCTGCATCTGGGGGCAATCGGTCCGCGCAGGGTTGTTCTCGAAGATGACGGCAATCTTCCCAAGCCGCCATTCAAATTAACCGACAACGAATATTCCTTGCTCGATGAAACTGACATGGTCTTCATTGATCCTGTCAGCACCGGTTATAGCCGCGCGGTCGAGGGACAAAAACCACAAGAGTGGCATGGCTTCAAGAAAGACATCACATCCGTTGGCGATTTCATCCGGCAGTACACCACGCGTTACGGACGCTGGCTCTCGCCAAAATTCCTGATCGGCGAATCGTATGGCACGACGCGCGCTTCGGGACTTTCGGGTTATTTGCAGGAACGCCACGGAATGTATCTCAACGGCATCATGCTGATCTCTGCCGTTTTGGATTTCACGACGATTGACTTTTATGTTAATAACGAAGTGCCTTATGTGATGTTCCTGCCCACGTACGCGGCGACGGCCTGGTATCACCACAAATTAAAAATCCGCAAGCCATTGCAGGCGTTGCTCAAAGAAGCTGAGAAATTTGCGTCAGGTGAATACGCGGCGGCATTGCTCAAAGGCGATACGCTGACAAAGCGCGAACGCGCAGCCATCGTCGAAAAGATCTCGCGCTACACTGGTCTTTCGTCTGAGTTCATTGAACGCAGCAATCTGCGAATCAATGATCAGCATTTTTTCAAGGAGCTTCTGCGTGACCGCGGGGAAACTGTCGGTCGACTCGACAGCCGCTTTATTGGCCGCGACCGTCTCGGCGTCACGGAACGACCCGAATATGATCCATTGCTGACAAATGTCCTTGGACCTTATACCGCGGCGTTCTATGATTATGTCCGCTCTGATCTAAAATTCGAATCCGACCTCCCGTATGAAATCCTCACCGAAAAAGTTTGGCCTTGGTCGTACGCGGAATTTGAGAATCATTTCGTCAACGTCGGCGAGACTTTACGCGCCGCGATGACATACAATCCATATCTCAAAGTTTTCGTTGCAAATGGTTACTATGATCTCGGCACGCCGTACTTTGCAACCGAATACACGTTCAGTCATCTTGGCTTGCACGAGTCGGTTCGCCAAAACATCAGCATGGGTTATTACGAAGCCGGGCACATGATGTACATTCATCTGCCATCGCTGGCTGAATTGAAAAACGATCTCGTTGAATTTATGCGGAGCGCAATGTAAGATGAACCTCGACGATCTCAATCGCTTCAAACAACTTGACACACTAAACATGCTCGGCGAAATTGACGGTCTGCCCGATCAGTTGAAGTCGGCATGGGAATTGGGACAGACTCAACCATTGCCGGACTCAAAGAATATTCAACGCGTTGTGATCGCAGGCATGGGCGGTTCAGCGATCGGTGCGGACCTCGTAGCGGCCGCCGTCTCATCAAGCTGTTCCGTGCCGATTGTTGTTCACCGCGATTATGGCCTGCCGTCATTCGCACGCGGCAAAGAGACTTTGTTCATCGCTTCCTCTCACTCCGGCAACACGGAAGAGACTCTCGACGCATTCGATGCCGCGCTGAAAAACGATTGCACGATTGTCGCGATCGCGACCGGTGGAGAACTGGCAAAACGCGCCAAAGAAAAAAATGTCCCGGTTTGGATTTTCAATCACAGCGGCCAGCCGCGCGCCGCGGTTGGATTCTCTTTTGGTTTGTTGTTCGCTTTATTGGCGCGGTTGAAATTAATTCCTGACCCGTCAAAAGATTTGATGGACGCCGTCAATGAAATGAAAAAATCGCAGGAGCATATCGGTGCAAACATTCCGGCGGTGACGAATCCAGCCAAGCGCGAAGCCGGTCAATTAATGGGACGCTGGGTCACGGTCTTCGGCGCGGGAATGCTGGCTCCGGTTGCGAGGCGAATCAAGACGCAATTGAACGAAGTTGCCAAAGCATCGGCCAATTTTGAATTCCTGCCTGAAGCAAATCACAACACATTGGCCGGGACAATCAATCCAGAAGAAGTATTGATGCCGCACACGATGAATCTGTTTTTGCGCGCACCGTCCGATCATCCACGCAATCGCAAACGGCTCGATCTGACAAAACAAGCCTTTATGCTTGAGGGCCTGAACACGGATTTCCTCGATGCGCGCGGTGATTCCCCATTGGCCCACATGTGGACAATGATTCTGTTCGGCGATTATATGGCGTATTATCTGGCAATGGCTTACGGCGTTGATCCAACACCAATTGAAGCGCTATCCAATTTTAAAGAAGCGATGAAAAGATAGACGATAGACAAAAGACCGCGGACGGTAACAAATCCACGGTCTTTTTTATGGTCTATGGTCTATCGTCCAGATCCAACTTACGGCTCCAAACACGCGGGAATGGAATCGGTTGAGCCATCTGGCTGTTCTGTATTCCCGTTCTGGTCGTAGATTTTCACATATTGAATGTAACTGAACTGCTTGAGGTTGAGCATCAGCAAATTAGCAATGGTATAGGTCGCGCCCTGACTATTGCAATTGCCAGTTAGATAAACGCGAGCGATGCCATTGGCGACATCCAATTTGCTGTAACCCGTCACGCCGTTATAGATTGCGATCCAGCCATAAGTATATTTCTCAGTATAACCGGGACCGTTGAAGTATTCATCTAAAACCGAAGCGGGCAAAGTGCTGCTCATCTCCCAACGCTTACCTGCTACTTCAGGATTCGGTGATCCGGAATTGTAAAGATTTGCATCCACAAAATAAACCTTCACCAGACTCCATACCGGTGTGGCGGTCGGACGCGCGGTGGCTGTTGCTGTAGGCGTCGGCGTGGATGTTGGCGTTAGTGAAGCAGTCGGCGTAAAGGTCGGAGTGAGAGTCGGAGTAAAAGCCGGGTCAAGACAAGAGGGAATCGAATCGCCGGAACCATCCGGTTGTTCGGTCGAACCGTTCTGGTCATAAATTTTTACATATTGAACATAGTCGAACTGTTTCAAATTGGCAGTCAACAGATTGGCGATGGTATAAGTCCGGTTGGGCGCGTTGCAGGCTCCGGTCAGGTAGACGCGGGCGATGCCATCCGTAATATCGAGCTTTGAAAATCCGGTAAAGCCATCGTAGATCGCAGCCCAGCGATAAATATATTTTTCTGTATAGCCGGGACCGTTGAAATATTCGGTCAGCGCGTCCGCCGCGAGATTGTCGGACGATTTCTCCCAACGATAGCCTGCCGATTCAAACGGCGGTATACCGGATGCAAGCGCAACGGTGTTGACAAAGTAAACGTTGATCTTCGTATAAAGCGGCGTCGGTCCGGGCAGCGGAGTCTTTGACGGCGTCGGTGTGTTCGATGGTGTAAGAGTTGGGCCTGGTGTGTAAGTGATCGTTGGACTTGGCGTAACTGGCGTGTAATTTGGTGATAGACAAGCCGGACGCGAATCACTCGCGCCATCCGGGTTTTGCGTTTGTCCGAATTCATCATAGATTTTGACGAATTGAACTTGCGGGAATTGTTTCAAGTTGTCATTGATGAGATCGGCAATCGTGAAGCTCGATGTGCTTGCCTGGCAGTGACCATTGAGATAAACACTTGCCACGCCGTTCGTGAGAGTATATTTGCTAACGCCGGTAAAGCCGTTATAAATCCCGATGTAGCCGTAAAGCTTTTCGGTATAACCCGGTCCTTTGAAATATTCGGTCAAAGAATCGAGCGGAAGATCTGAAGACGAAACTTCCCAACGTTTGCCAGTCACTTCAAACGGCGGCGTGTTATTTGCCAGTTTGAACTTGTCTGCAAAATAAACTTTGATCAAGTAATACAGCGGCGTCGGTCCCGGGATTGGTGTTTTGCTCGCGGTCGGTGTAAACGATGGCGTGAACGTCGCTGTTGGCGTCCGTGTAATCGTTGGAGTAAATGTCATCGTCGGCGTAAATGTCGAAGTAGGAGTCCGCGTAATGGTCGGTGTAAACGTTTTCGTGGGCGTGGATGTTTTTGTCGGTGTCGGAGTAATGGTTGGTGTCAAAGTCGGAGGAACCGGACCAAGCGAAACGAATCGCACCGCGTCAGCCCCGACCTGAAGCGTGCTCACCGTTGCAGATTCATCCTGCGTCTGATTTGTCAGTTGGACATATTCGTTACTGACGCCATCGAAATAATATTTGCCTGCGTAAACCCATCCGTCCTGGACATAGAAACTGTTCGGGAAGACAAGCTGATTGATCACAATGGTATCGGTCTTGCCGCCATGCTGAATCGAATAGACCGCGCCTTCCGTCGTGGCATGGACGGCCGGAATGCGAATATAGACCGCATACATTCCGGATGTGGAACCCTTCGGAAAAATCCATTGGCCGGTGCATGTCGGGGAACCAAGCCGCGCTTTGACGTAACTCATGTTGTTGTTCTGCGCCTGGCCGGATGCCACGTTGATATCATTCCAACATTGATTCGGAGTTCCGACAAAACCCGAACTCGAATCGTCTATCAAGATGCCCGTCGGAGCAACAGGCGGATAAGAAAGCTGAACGCTACCAGACGGAAAAACTTTAATTCCATAATAGACTATGGATGGATATTGCACCCACAACGATTGAGGCTGGTTATACGGCCACGGGTCGGTTCCACTTCCGCCCCATCCGTACGGATCAACTTGTTTGCCGTTCGGCGCGGTCAGGCCAAAGTGCAGATGCGGACCGGTCGAGTTTCCGGTTGTGCCGCTGATGCCGAGCATGTCACCATGTTGAATGGACGCGCATCCGGGCGACGCGCAAGCCTGCACGGCGATGGCGCTCATGTGTCCATAAAGCGTGAGATAACCGTTCGAATGATGCAGCTGGACATAGATGCCGTAGGAAGTGGAATGATTTTGCGGGTCCCACCAGCCCGCGTACATCACCTGATCTGCATCTGCCGCGGCATAAACCGGACGATAGCTGATTCCGTAGTCAATTCCATCGTGGCCGTTATAAGCCATCCATCCGCCGAGATCGTAGGACCAATAAATTCCATAACCTTGATCGCAGACTCCGGACTGCGGCGGCTTCGTTCCCGCAGGCGCGGGTACAGGACAGTTCTTGGTGGCAACATGCCCACCGTAAGAAACAATGCGATTATCTGTTTGAGAATAGTTGGGACTGGAATGATCGAAGACGGATTCTTCCGAAGCCGAGCCAGGGAAAGGCGGATACAAAAATGGTGCTACCGCTTGCGACGGCGCGGCAGAGGCGCGTCCCTCCCACAATCCACCCGCGGCAAAAGAGATTCCACCGAGCAGGATAAAAGCGATGATGAGCTTTGGCAGTGAGCGGATCAAAGTTGCCCCTCGACAAATTATGGCATCGCAGTAGGTGTAGCTTGTGAAACGGGAACCGATGTCAGCGTGGCAAGAACCGTTTCCGCATCCGAAACACATTGGTCAACTTGATCTTGAAAAGTAACTTGAAATGCTGTGAGAATTGTTCCATCACCACCTGTGTAATTTACGAATTGTTTGACTCCGTTCAAATAAGCTGTGCTGATCTGATAACGAATCGTGCCAACCTTGCGAACTTCCTGTTGGACTGTCACGTTCAACGGCATTCCTTGTCCCGAAGCTGGCGAAATGATGCAGGTTGGGACAGTCCGGTGCCCGAGCGCAGGAGCGCCAAATTGGTCGGTGGTCAAAGCCCAAACGTCCGGATCGAAGCGCACACGAAAATCAAAGCCGGGCTGCGAATCCGCAAGATATGTCGGCACGCCGTCCCAAATTTGAAGCGTCTTCTGATTCGGCGCTTGCGTTGGAAGTTCGAGCGTCGGCAATGGTGTGTCTGTTGGAACGGGTGTAAATTGCAAAGCAAACGGTTGGGACGTGAATGTGGCAGTGGGAGAGGATGTGAATGCCGGTTGCGGTGTATCACTTGGCGCGGCAGTTGGCGTATCCAATGCTTGTTGAGCGATTGCGGGATTTACAGGTTGAGATGTTGGCGCGGTTTGTGCAATGGCAGCATTGGACTGCGGCCGCGGCGCGCAGCTTGTTAATAAAAAGATAATCAGCAATCCAGGCAAAAGTTGACGCATTTTTATTTCACTTTCGCAACCACGCGGGACAGCAAGCAGACTCCGTTAAAGTGATTTGCGTCGCGCCTGATGCTGCGTCCGCGAGGTACACATTCATTTTATCATTTAAGACGGCGGTGAATGCGATCTTGTTTCCGTCTGGTGACCAGCTTGGCGCTTCAACGCGTGCGTTTTGAAAATGTGTGAGTTGAATCAATTTTCCACTTTCTACGTTCATAACATAAATATTGCTCACTAACGCACTTGCATTTTGATCCGCGTTTACATCCTGCGGATTCTCACGCACGACAAACGCGATACGCGTCCCATCCGGCGACCAATTGGGAGGGAATCCATGACCGGCATCGGCACCCGCAAGTTCGCGCGCGTTCGAGCCATCGGCATTCATCAGCCATAATTCTCCAACCGTGAATGGCGTGGCCGAATCAGGAATCTTGATGAAGGCAATTTGCTTTCTATCTGGCGACCAGCGCGCAAAAGACAGGTAATTATTCTTATCTGCCGCGATCTGTCTGATCGGATTTCCATTCCCTTGAGCCAGCCACATTTCGCTTCCGAGTCCCATACCGCGCGAAAAAGTAAAAGTGAAATTACTATCATTCGGTGTAGGCGCCAGATCATAGGTCAACGGCGCAATTGAAACCGAATCCTGCTTTCCATTTACATCTGCGCGGATAATGTGTGGATTGCCAATCGAATCGACTTTGAGATAAACGGCCTGACCATCATTTGCCCAAGCCAGAAAGTGGCTGTCGGAATCGGTAACCGCCTGCTTGACTTCACCCGTATCGGTATTAATCCACACGACCGTTTGGCCGAACGCACAGCCTAGTTCCATCGCCAAATACGCGCCGCGCGGCGATGGATAAATATTATCGAGCGAACATCCGGCAGGAATCGAAACTGGAATTTCATGGATTGGTTTGTAATCAGAAGAAAGTTCGACCAGAGCGGAAGGATTGGTGCGAAAAACGTAAAGCGCAGGGGCGGAGGGAAGAGGGGATAAGAATGAAGATTCTGTGGGAGTGCAGGAAAGAAGAAAGAAAAAAGAGAGAAGGGAAATGTAAAAAGTGAAACGGCGCATAAAAGTATTATACAGGCAGGCGCGTTATAATCCAAAAATAATCGTTGGTTGACTAGGCAGTGATTTTCTGCCGTATCGAAACCAACATGCAATCAAGATGCTCTCGAATTATGTGGCCTCGATATGCCAAAGAACACGGCTACTCGACCACCGATTGGAATCTATCATGCACATTCTTGTTACCAACGATGACGGTGTTCAAGCCCGCGGCTTGCTGGCGCTCGCACAGGAAATGCGTAAACTAGGACGCGTAACTGTTTTCGCGCCCGATCACAACTGGTCCGCGTCGGGACATGTAAAAACGTTGGATCGTCCGCTACGAGTCCGCGAGACGACTCTGGCTGATGGTTCTGCCGCGTTCATGTCCGATGGCGCGCCGTCAGATTGCGTCGCGCTGCCACTGCTTGGTCTGACCGACCCGGTTGACATTGTTGTCTCAGGCATCAATCCTTATGCAAATATCAGCCACGATGTGACGTATTCCGGCACGGTCACGGCGGCCATGGAAGCTGTCATCAGTGGAGTAAAAGGAGTTGCGGTTTCGCTCCACTCGCCGGAGGGATTCAAGGATCATCTTGATTACTCAACAGCGGCCATCGCCGGACGCCGTGTGGTCGAGAAAGTAATGACCGATGGATTGCCTGAAGGCGTGCTGTTGAACGTCAATGTGCCGTATCTCAAAGAGAATGAACTCAAAGGTTACATGATCACACGTCAGGGACTGCGCGTCTATCGCGACGCGCTCGATCAGCGCATTGACCCGCGTGGCAAACCTTATTATTGGATCGGCGGCGAAGCGCCGACTGGTGTGGATGAACCCGGCACCGACTTCGGCGCGCTGACTCAGGGTTATGTATCCATCACACCGCTGCAATTGGATTTGACAAGTTACAAAGCGATGGATGTTTTGAGGAAGTGGGAGTGGAAATAGCGATAAACAAAAATGAAGAAGGTTGGGACATTCTTACTCTTCTTGATATTAGCTCCGATATTTGGTTGCCTGGCAACTACATTTTGGTATTCAGGTGCAAATACATTCTGGAAACCAATAGATTATTTTCCGTTCTCTGTCAACAAGCTCATTGCGATGGAGCCTTTTGGAAAAGAATTTTGGGTGGAAACAAATGAAAGTGAAATTTATAAGATAACGTATCCTTGTTTGAATGGGCAAACTTGTTGGGAGCAATCAACCAATATACCTTCTGAACCAACGCATGACATGGTTGTCGATTACAAAATCAGTGATAACAAGTGTGAGAATGATAATTTCGTTTATCCTTTGCTTCATAAGATTACGGTGTGCATTACTTCAGCGACTCACGCTCCAGACGCAACTTGGACTGTATCTTTAGCTTTGTCCGATAATGGTAAATTATGGATTTGGAATCGGCCCTGGGTTGATCCGTACACAATACTAATCGGCATGAGCCTATCTACAATTTTAGGAGGAATGGTAGGATTCCTTGCAGGTGCATTATTCTTAACCGCACAAAAGATAAAGGAAAAATAAACCATGCCATACCTCGCCTCA
>JAJYOO010000063.1 GCA_021796155.1 Chloroflexota bacterium | reverse complement strand
AAATTCTGCGGGAAAGTCGCTTTTACGTATTGGAACTTTGATTACCGTAGATGCGTTGACCTCATTCTTTCCCAAACAAAAGTGAAATAATCCTCGGCGGCTTGCCTTCGTCTGTTTCATGCCAGCATTCATTCAGCTTGATAAGTTTCAATCTGTTGGATTCTGCCGAGTCTAGAAAATCATAAATGTTATGGATGAACGCGTCCACCTCGACGGTCTCTTCGCCGCGTTCGAAAATCGCCTTTCCACCCATGTATTGCCGGAACGGATGCAGTTCATTGATGAAGAATTTTCCATTTGGCTTCAATGTCCGCGCGGCTTCGGCGAAAATGTGAGATAAATCTTCGACGTGTTCCAACACGAGATTGACAACGATCAAATCATAAGCCGCGTCGTCGCAGGGCCAGCGCTTCGTTAAGTCCGTCATGGAAAAGTGGACATTCTCGGCTTTGACTTTTTCTTTTGCCTTCTCGATCATTCCCAGCGAAAAATCAAGTGCGTGAACTTCGGCCCCGACTTGTGCGAGAAGGACGGTGTTCTTGCCGGTGCCGCATCCGAGTTCAAGGATGGAATCAAAGTGCTGATTCGCAAAGGTGCCACGCGTCACTTTTTGATCGAGATCACGCGTGAGATTTTCATTGGTATCGTAAGTGTCCGACCATTCGTTGTATGCATTTTGGATGTTCATGCTCGAGATGATACCATTCTCATCGCACCTTAACGCAAAAAGTTCGTGTCGGTGTAGAATTGCGCCAATGGATTTGCCGGATTGCGTGATTTAGTTTATTGACGGGAGACGGTTTGCCATCTAAAGCCAAGAAAGAATTGCTTGCGTTGGTTGCTCAACATGGACTCGATTCGTTTTTGGAATCGACGCGGACGTTGGTCGGCGTGTTGGATTCCGATGGCCGGATGACTTCATCGAATGCGGCCTTCGACGCGCTCAAGCGGACTCTGTCCGACGGGGAGGAGCTTCGAGAATTTGTCGCGCCCGCTTCACGTCCGGACTTTGAGCGGATGCTGTCCGAGGCGCGTCAGACTCGCAAACAGATTCAAGGTCAATTGGATTTTGGTCACGAGACTCAGCCGCGTCGCTACGCGTGTTTACTTGTCCCGCTTTCAGCAAAACGCATTCTATTCTTTGGCGAGCCGGTCTTTACCGCGTTCGACCTGCCGGAAAAATATCAGCGCCTGATCGAGAATTTTCATCACGTCAACGATGAATTGCGCGAGACTTTGCATGAGCTGGAGAAGAAGGAAACAGAACTCAAGGCGGTCATCGCACAGGCAGACGAAGTCTCTCATACCGATGCGTTAACCTTTCTTCCGAACCGCAAACAGATTATCGCAGACCTGCAGCGCCAAGTGATGTTTTCAGAGCGTTACAATACGCCGTTGTCCATTTCGATGATGGACTTTGATAATTTCAAACTTGTCAACGATCAATATGGTCATTCGGTTGGCGATGATGTGTTGAGATATGTTGCGCTGCAACTACGCGAGCATATACGCCTGCCTGATGTGGTTGGACGTTATGGCGGCGAGGAGTTTTTGGTGTTGTTGCCCAATAGCACGGTGAAGGCTGCCAGTGAACAGGCGTCGCGCCTATGTGAGCTGGTCCGTTCGACGCCGATCATTTCCGGCTCACATGCCATTCAGATCACGATTAGCATTGGTATCGCGCAGCTTCAGAACCATGAAGAGAATTGGGAGCAGTTACTCCGCCGCGCGGATCAGGCGCTTTATCAAGCCAAGCATAATGGCCGCGATCAATGGGCGATTGTGGAGGCTTGACGTTTACGATGTCATTGCGAGACCTGTAGCAGGTCGTGGCAATCTCATGGAACCAGCAAAAAGACAATTGCATGAAAACACGAGATTGTCACGTCACCTGCGAAGCGGCTCCTCGCAACGACCTTTGAAATTTTTGAGCTTTATCTGGGAAGGGACATATGAAAGGAGCTTGAATGTCGAAAATCAATTCGCTCGTTCAGGATTTTCTTGCTCAAAAGAAAATCGCTGTTGTCGGAGTTTCGGATAAACGCGAAACAGGCTGCAACATGGCCTACAAAAAGTTCAAGGATGCAGGTTATCAAGTTTTCGCTGTCAATCCGCGCATCACAACTTATGAAGGCGCACCGTGTTATCCCGATCTCAAATCCATCCCGGAAAAACCCGATGCGGTTTTCATCCTTGCCAATCCCAATGTGACGGATGGAATCGTCCGCCAGTGTGTGGACTTGGGCATTAAGCATGTTTGGATGCACTGCATGATGGGCACAAAGCCCGGCTTGGCGGCGGGCATGACCAGCGTCTCGCTGGATGCGGTGGCGTTGTGCCGTGCAAATGGCATCAATGTCATCCCCGGCTCGTGTCCGAATCAATTTTTGAATCCCGATTTCGGTCACGGCATGATGCGCGGGCTGTGGGGTTTGCTTGGGTTTATGTCTGTGGAAGATTGATTGTAGCGCGGATCGTCGCAGATACTCGAAGAGTGCGATCCGCCCCTACGGAATGATAAAATTTTACCGAGAGAGAGAGTTTAGCGATTTATGCTTCCGCTGATCGCAACAAATCATCTTGATCAATTGATTCTTGATGCCAGCTATGTGATCTGGATTATTCCAGAAATGTATCTGTCGTCCCATCGGCGCACTGCTGCGGGCGCGCAGACCGACGACCGCCGTTCGGGTTTGGTGTTGACGTTTGGTATTTGGCTGGGCATTTTCGCCGGATATTTTTTTGCATACGGCGTTCCGCAACTGGCTATTTTATGGCATCGCACTTTGCTCTTTTGGTTTGGCATCGTGTTGATGCTGGTAGGCATTCTCTTTCGACAGTATTCGATCCGCGTGTTGGGAAAATATTTCACAACGCGCGTCGCCATCCAGCCAGGGCAAACCGTCATTGAGGCTGGGCCATATAGGTGGATCCGCCATCCGTCTTATTCTGGTGCGCTTATCACGATTCTCGGCGTGGCGATCTCGTTTGCGAATTGGCTGAGTCTGGTTTTCGTTTTGCTCATCCCGTTTCTTGGATACAGTTATCGAGTCTGGGTCGAGGAGAATACACTTGTCAAAGCGCTTGGGCAGTCGTATAAAGATTATATGAAGCGTACAAAGCGTTTCATTCCTTTTGTCTATTAGATATGACTGCGTTGGAAAATCTTTTAAACACGGAAGCGCCAGGTACACGAAGGAAAAATAAAACGTTTTCCCCCTTGTGTCCCTTCGTGGCCTTTGTGGTTAAATCTTTTTGTAATATTAGGTGATGATTTGAAAAACCGATTTCCATTTTACGGCTGGATCGGGCTGGCACTCGCCATCATCTTCTGGATTATCAACTGGACGTGGATCGGCTTGCGAACCTATTGGGCTTTCTTCCCAATGTGGCTGGGCTATTGCCTGACGATTGACGCGCTCGTTTATTATCGGACCGGCACATCGTTGTTGACTCGCAGTCCGCGAAAATATATTGGCTTGTTCATTGTTTCCGCACCGGTGTGGTGGCTGTTCGAAGCGCTCAACCTCCGCACGCAGAATTGGATATATATTGGCGCGCAGAATTTTTCTCCGTTGTCGTATGCTTTATGGACAACATTGTGTTTCACCACGGTCATCCCAGCGGTCTTCGGCGGCGCCGAATTAATGGCGAGCTTTGACTTTGTCAAACGCACCCGACGCGGTTTGATTATTCGCAAAGACAAAGTCACAACAATCAGTTTCTTTTTACTTGGTTGGATAACGCTGGCGCTGATGCTCATCTGGCCGCAAATCTTTTTCCCGTTCATCTGGCTCTCGCCTTATTTCATCCTCGAACCAGTCAACATCTGGCTTGGACATTCTTCGCTCGCTGATTGGACTCAAGACGGCGATTGGCGTCCAGTCATTTCACTTTGGCTGGGCGTTTTGATCACGGCGTTCTTTTGGGAAATGTGGAATTTTTATTCGTATCCGAAATGGGTCTATCAGGTCGCGTGGGGCGGTTGGCTTCACATCTTTGAAATGCCCTTGCTTGGTTACGGCGGTTATCTTCCATTCTCACTTGAACTTTATGCCATCTATCATTTGATTTCCGGATTCTTTGGACAGAAGCCGGGATACGTTCGCGTTATGCCGGATTCTACGATGGAATCAAAACGTGCAATGGTCAATGAAGCTTTGGAGGTAGATTAGTTTATGCAAACCAACATAGAGATTAAAGCCCGTGTCCGGAACTTTCCGGACTTGAAGCGGCGAGCAGAATCCTTGAGCGATTCTCCCGTTCAGATTATCCTGCAGGAAGACACCTTTTTCATCACGCCGCGTGGACGGCTCAAACTGCGCGTCCTCGCGCCTGACAGCGGCCAATTGATTTATTACACGCGTCCGAATCAAAATGGCCCGAAGCGTTCGGACTATCACATTTCTCAAACGAGCGATCCTGAAAATTTACGGGAGACGCTTGAGATGGCTTACGGCATACGTGGCGTTGTCCGCAAGACGCGTTACCTTTACATGGTTGGACAAACGCGCATTCATCTGGACGATGTTGATGGCCTCGGTCAATTCATGGAATTGGAAGTCGTCATGCGCCGTGATCAATCCGATGCGGACGGCCATGCCATTGCCATCGAGTTGATGCAGAAACTTGGCATCGAGTCACATGATTTGATCGAAGGCGCGTACATGGATTTGATCGAAAGCAGAATGTAGCAAACAAACTTTTCAACTTTCGAACATTCAAACTTTCTAACGGAGCAGTGATGCCAAAAATCAAAGCCATCAATCACGTTGCAGTCGTTGTAGATGACATGGAAAAGTCGCTGGTGTTCTGGCGTGACGCGCTTGGAATTGATGTACATGAATTACGCGATGTCCCCACTGAAAAATCGCAGGTGGCTTTCCTTCCGCTGGCCGGCTCCGAAGTGGAATTGGTCCAGCCTACGAGCGACGATTCCGGCATTGCAAAATATCTTGCTAAACGTGGACCCGGTATGCATCATATCTGCCTCGAAGTGGATGACATTTCGGCGATGCTGACCCGGCTCAAGTCAAAAGGAATCCGGCTCATCAATGAAGAGCCGCGCGTCGCCGCCGATGGCAAAAAATATGCATTCGTTCACCCCGAGTCCACAAGTGGTGTTTTAGTGGAGTTGTATCAAATTTGAAGTAGTCACGCTTTAAGCGTGACCTACAAAATCCTCTGTGGTTTAATTAAAGCAATGCTTGAAAAAGTCCCCGCCATTCTTCGCGATCAATGCAATCTCGACTCCAAGAAGCCGATCATAGTCGGCGTTTCGGGCGGCCCGGACAGTCTTTGCCTAATGGATGTTTTGCGCGCAGCGGGGTATCGCGTTATCGTCGCGCACTTCAATCACAAGCTAAGATCGGAGTCTGATGTTGAAGCCAACGCGGTCGAGAAGACGGCTTCGCGTTTGATGCTGCCATGCATCGTCGGCAGCGAAGATGTCCGCACATACGCTCATGCAAACAACCTTTCCATTGAAGAAGCCGCGCGCAATCTTCGTTATCAATTTCTGTTCGATCAGGCGCATCGGCTCAATGCTCAGGCTGTGGCGGTTGCACACACCGCCGACGACCAGGTTGAAACCGTGCTGATGCACTTCATCCGCGGCGCGGGCTTAACCGGACTCAAAGGCATGGCTTATCGCACACTACTGCCAACATTTGATTCCGAGATTCCGATCATCCGTCCGTTATTGGATGTCTGGCGCGAGGAAACCGTCATTTATTGCGCGTCCCACAGCCTCAGTCCAAATTACGATCCGAGCAATGATTCGTTCAACTTTCTCCGTAATCGTCTGCGTCACGCGCTCATCCCAACCATCGAAACATATAATCCGCGTTTCCGCGAAGCGGTCTGGCGCTCTGTCCAATCGCTTGCGTCCGATCATGCTGTGTTGACTGAAACGATTGAAGCATGGTGGAAAAAATGTGTCATTCAGGAAACTAGCGATTACATCATGCTGGATTTGTCTTTCCTCTCGACGCGTTCATCGGGACTTCAACGGAATCTGGTTCGACGCGCGGTCGAGCGCCTCATTCCCGGACAGGAAACGGTGTACGCCGTCCTGGAGCGTGCTGTAGCATTTATAGCGGATTCCGTTCGCGTCCGCATGGACTTGACCGGCGGCCTGGTCCTTTTCCGCGAAGGCGACGCGTTGTACATTGCCAAACCCGACGCGCAGCTTCCATTTGACCGCTGGCCGCAAATGCCCGCGCAGCAGGATTCGATTGAGCTGACATTGCCGGGCCACATTGACATTTCCGGCGGCTGGCGATTCTCATCGGAGAATTGGCGGCTTCCGGCTTTGGCGTGGGAACAATCGTCTCGAAACGACGACCGCTTCCAGGTCTGGTTGGACGCGGAAGGTCTGCCCGGAAAATTGGAATTGCGCGTCAGGCTTCCCGGCGATCTTTTTGAACCGCTCGGCATGAAGGGTCATTCACAGAAATTATCCGACTTCTTTATCAATTCCAAATTGCCGCACCGGGCGCGTGACCGTTGGCCGTTGTTGTGTTCAGGTGATTTGGTGATTTGGGTTCCTGGCTATCGTCCTGCGGAAACATTTAAGTTGAATCAAACCTCGAAGCGGATTATCTATTTTGCCTTGACGCCGCCGCAGGAAAACGCGGAAGTATAAACAAACGCCTCGAATTTCGAGGCGTTGTTTTTATTTAATGCCCAAGCCGCTGTTCACGGCAATGATGTGCGAGAGCACCTATTTGCAGAATTATTTCCAACGTTTGATTAGCCTTCGTTGAGTTGCTTTAATTTGAAATAAATTTCCCGCCACTGGATTTTCGAGACGCCCATTTTTTGCCTGACTTTATCAGGCTCCATGCCCGCGCGAAAATCACGTAAGATACAAGTCCAGCGGCACATGTCGAATGAAAGATGCTTGTTCAATCCCGCTTCTTCGCCGATGTCTTCGAGCAGATATTCCAACCGGCGCGGCGACCACGGAAAGAGTTGATCCGCAGGTTGATATTGCGTCAAATATTCTTTATATGCCGGGAGCCAATCTTCGGTAAGCGGAAGTTTGCGTTCCTTGTAGCGATTCGCCGGACTCGAATAACGAATGAAAACATACGGGCCATCCGGCGCGTCGAGATCCACGTGATTAAGGTGAATGCTGAGACATTCACTTTTCTTGACGCCGGTTGTCAGCAGAAGATGCAAAAGTGCGAACGGACGCGCATCCGGCTTCTGCGCGCGGCGATGGCGATCTGCAGCGATCAGTGCCTCGTTGACTTCATCATCGCTCAAGACCTGCGGCAGCGGACTGATCGCGGAACGCTGCAAAACTTTTTCCGCCGGGTCGGTCACGAGAACGCCGTACTGGCTGAGCCAACGGAAAAAGGATTTGGTCGCGGTGATGCGCCGCGCAAGCGTCTTCGGACTGCATGGTACATCGCGCTCTTTTTCCATCCATTCGAAGAAGCGGTTGAGGTCTTTGGTTGTTATGGCACCGATGACGCGGTCGGGAGGGAGGAACTGAGTCAGCAAACGTACGTCGGACAAGAATGCTTTGACCGTGTTGGGCGAGCGGCCTTGATCGTAAAGGAATGATTCCCAAGCTTTGAGTGCTGGCGTAAGCGCGGTTTGCGCGGTGATATGTGCTGAATCTTTTGAAGGCATGGATGCCTCCTTGAGTGCAAAATTATGGCGTGTAGCCTTTGCGTATAGTTTAGCAGAAAAACAGGTGCGATGTCAATCACCGATTTGACAAAATTGATTCAAAGAAAAAGTTTTCGTCATCGCTAATAATCATGGTCTGTGTCGCGTGATTTACGATTTGCAGATTCGGCTTTACAATGCCTCGCATGTCTGACATCGAAACCGCCTACAACTCAGCCCTCGATTATCTCTATTCCTTCGTAGATTATAGTCTCAAACATTCGTCCGAGCTTGCCAAAGCTGATTTCAACCTGGATCGGATGCGGGCTTTGATGGCTGAACTTGGAAATCCGCAGAATCAATATCCGATCATTCACGTGGCAGGGACAAAGGGCAAAGGCTCGGTCTGCGCGTTGTGTGCGTCGGCGCTTCAGGCCGCGGGATACAAAACCGGACTTTATACATCGCCGCATTTGTTGGATTACACGGAACGGATTCAAATCAATGGCGATCCGGTCTCACATGTTGGATTGGTCAAACTGGTCGAACAAGTCAAACCGGCGGTGGCGAAGATTTCCAAACTCACGACGTTTGAGATCACGACCGCCATCGGCTTTTTATACTTTGCTCAACAAAAAGTGGACGCGGCGGTGATCGAAGTTGGACTTGGTGGACGATTGGATGCGACCAATGTTGTCATGCCAAAGGTTGCAGTCATCACGTCGCTATCGTATGACCACATGGCGGTATTGGGAAATACGCTGACATTGATTGCTGGTGAAAAAGCTGGAATTATCAAACCAAATATTCCATTGGTGTCCGCGCCGCAGAAAGATGAAGCGCTGCAAGTTTTGGTCAGGATTGCGAAAGAACGCAACGCGCCGATGACATTGGTCGGACGCGATGTAACGTTCAAATCATTAAATCATTCGCTCGATGGACAGACGCTTCAAGTTGCAAACGGTCATCAACCTTCAAACTTTCAAACTTTCAAACTTCCTCTGCTTGGCTCTCATCAAGTGGACAACGCCGCAACAGCTTATGCTGCGTTAAAAGCCAGCGGAATTAAAATTTCAGATCGCGATATTCAAAAGGGTTTTGCTGAAGTAAAATGGCCTGCCCGCTTCGAAGTTGTCCGACGCGATCCGCCAGTGATTTTCGACTCGGCGCACAACCAGGATTCGTTTGCGCGGCTTCGTCAGGCGCTGGACGATTATTTCCCGAATAAATCTGTTTATTTGATCTTTGGCGCATCGGAGGATAAAAATATACCGGGCATGTTCGAGGAGATCAGGCCAAAAGTCAAAGGCATGTTCGTGACGAAGGCCAACCATCCACGCGCGCTGGAGCCGGAAAGAATCATCGAGTTGGCGCGGCAGGCCGAAATCCCGAATGAAGCGGCTGAGTCGGTTGAGTCCGCGTTTGCCCACGCACTGGAATTGTCTGAAAAAGATGGTAGCATTGTCCTGTCCGCCGGCTCAATGTTTGTTACCGCGGAAGCGATGGCTGCATGGAAGAAGAGAAAAGAGATGAGAGAGTAGAAACGTATTAAATGAATCATCAATCTGATTGGAATGAAGAAGAAGATAATTTCAATTTGGCCCTTTCGCAGCGAACGGAAGAGCTTTACCGCGTGCCTAATCAGGAGCCAAATGAGGAAGGTCTGATTGAAGCGGTGGTGATGCCGCTGCGCGATCTGGTGGTATTCCCGCGCATGGTATCACCGATCTTTGTCGGACGCGAATCATCATTGCTTGCGGTGCAAGAAGCGCAGGCGAAGAATGAAACTGTGGTTGGTCTCGTGCAAAAAGATCCAGAGGTTGACGATCCCAAACCTTCTGACTTTTTGACGATCGGCGTCGAGATGGCGGTGGGGCGGTTGCTCTCGATGCCCGATGGTTCATCATCTGCATTGGTGCAGGGACGCAGGCGCGTCGAAGTTGTGGACTTTGTGCGGACGCGGCCTTATCTGAAAGTTCGCGCTCGCGTCATTTTCGAACCGACAACGGCTGACCGTCAAACGCAGGCGCTCATGCGCTCGGTGCTTGATCTGTTCGACCGCTGCGTGCAGTTGGATCGTTCTCTTCGATCTGGCGCGGGATGAGATACCGATTCGCAATC
>JAJYOO010000062.1 GCA_021796155.1 Chloroflexota bacterium | reverse complement strand
GCGCGTCCACGATGAATTGCGGAACGGCGTAACCGGATGTATGTCCGCGCAAGCCTTCGATGATCTCAATGCCTTTCGCGACTGGTGTGCGGAAATGTCCCGCGCCTTCGACCAGGTCGCATTGATAGAGATAATATGGGCGGACGCGAATGCGCGTCAACTTCTGGACCAATTCGCGTTGGATGTGAACGCAATCATTGATCCCGGCCAAAAGAACGGACTGGTTGCCCAGCGGGATTCCAGCGCGCGTCATGCGGTCACAGGCATCAGCCAATTCTTTGGTAATCTCATTCGGATGGTTGACGTGAATGTTCAGCCACAACGGATGGAATTTGCCGAGCATGTCGCATAATTCCTGCGTGACGCGCATCGGTAAAAAGACCGGTACGCGCGAACCGATGCGGACAATTTCGATGTGCGGGAT
Organism: Chloroflexota bacterium; assembly: GCA_021796155.1. Next base: position 9,320 of record JAJYOO010000062.1, on the reverse strand, counting down.
CTCGCGCAGGCGGGTGAGAATCTCTTCGAGAATTTTCGGCGCAAGGACCAACGGGTCGCCGCCAGAGAGCAAAACATCACGCACTTGCGGAGTCCGCTTGAGATATTCGAGCTGCATCTCGAATTCGTGGCGTGAGAACGTCTGTCCCGGATCACCAACGATGCGCGAACGCGTGCAGTACCGGCAATACGACGCGCACTGTGTGGTCACCAGCATAAGAACTCTGTCAGGATACCGATGAACCAGCCCCGGCACGGGAGAGTGGCGGTCTTCCGCAAGAGAATCTTCCATCATGCCGGTGAACGGCGCGATCTCCGCATCCGTTGGGATGATTTGTCTTCGCACCGGATCGTTGGGATCGTCAGGGTCAATCAATGAGATAAAGTAAGGCGTAACATCCACGCGGAACAAGCCGCTGGTGTTCAAAGCCTTCTTCTCCGAGTCGGTCAGTGGGATGACTTTCTCGATTTCTTCAACGGTGTTGAGACGATGACTCAACTGCCAGCGCCAATCGTTCCACCTTTCGTCGGGAACATCGGCATAGATAGGAGCGCGCTTGGAAATTATAGGTGTAGGCATAAGATAATCCTCCGATTATTTGATGGCGAACGAGTTAAAGCGAGATACGCGGAAAAAACGGCCCTGACGGAGGATCGTGATCGGGCCGGAAGAAACCGGCAATACGATTAAAAATCTCGACCATTGTCAGTAGTATTGTAAGTGGAAACAAAGGGCAGGTCAACCGCACTTTGGTGTGACCACTAGGTGTACAATGAAGACGAGCGAAAGCGAGGGAAAATGTCCAATGTTGCCGTTTTGACGGATAGCACTGCCAGCCTGCCGGAGACGATTCTAAATAGTCTCAAGATCAGCACGGTGGCCTATTACATTCACCGGGGTGAGGAAGTTTTGCGTGATTTGGTCACGATTCAGCGCGAGGAATTTTTACGATGGCTGATCACAGCCAAATTCGTGCCGACCACTGCCAGCCCCGGGCCAGGCGATTATTATCAGGCCTATGAAAAACTGATTGAAGATGGAGCGAGGGAAATCATCAGCATCCACATGACATCCAAAGCCAGTGGCGGACATCAAGCCGCGACGGTCGCGCAATCCATGCTCAAGGAAAACCATCCGGATATTCAGTTGGAAGTGATTGACACGCGCAACGCGTCGCTTTGTCAGGGCTGGATGGTGATCGAAGCGGCGCGCGCCGCGTTGTCGGGCCTGGGCTTGAACGAGATAACGGCACGCGTTAGACAGATGATTCCGATCACGCACATGATTCAAACTGCCGACACGCTTCGTTATCTTTATCTCGGCGGACGAATCGGCAAGGCGCAAAATATGCTTGGCACGATGCTCAACATCAAGCCGTTGATTGGCGTGGAAGATGGCGAGATCGTCCCGCTTGGCAAGGCGCACAGCCGCGGACAGGCATATCAACAAATGGCTGATATGGTTGTGCAGGCTGTTGGAAAAGGCAAAGCCAGAGTCGCTTATGTTCATGCGGGCGCGCAACGTGAAGTCGAGAAGATCAAAGAGTTGGTTGAAACGAAAGTGAATGTGGTCGAGTCGATGTTTGCTGAACTATCGCCGGCGTTGGCTGTCCATACCGGGCCAGGCACGGCAGGTTTATGTTATTACAAAGTTGAAGATTGATGAAACAAAAATAGGAGCAGGCGACAAGCCTGCTCTTGCTTTATCGGATAAAATTCGGATGAGGTAAAACAATATGACCGATCCCGCCGCAACTCACGGACTTTGGGCTGACCTGCATCGCCCGGATTATTCTCCTGCTGATTCCGATTTCTTGATCATCGGTATTCCGTTTGACGGATTGGCTAGCGCGCGCAAAGGCACGTCGCGCGGCCCGGAGCGGATTCGCTTTTGGTCGCAGCATATGACTCCGTTCGGCGAAGACCGGACGCGGCTCAAGAATATTCGCATTTGCGATTTGGGTGACATCTCCGTTTCGCGTCCGGAATCAGATTTTAAAATTGTCCATCAAAAAGTTGCATCTCTTCCAAACGTTCCCATTTTGCTTGGCGGCGATCATTCTGTGACCATCCCAATTTTTCAAGGCCAGCGCGAACGATACAAAAATAAACGTCTCGGCGTTTTGTGGGTGGATGCGCACCCGGATTTATGCGATGAGTTCAATGGCTCGAAATTTTCTCACGCCTGCGTCCTGCGCCGCGGACTCGAATTCGGCATCAAGCCTGAAGATGTTTGCATGGTTGGTTTACGCTCGTGGGAATATCAGGAAATTGATTTGATCGAAAACGGCGGCTTGAACGTTTACACAGCCGCGGACGTTGCCGAGCGCGGCATGAAATCAATTGCGGCGGATGTTCATAAAATATTATCGAGATGCGATGCAGTTCATGTTTCGTTGGATATTGACTGTCTCGACCCAGCGTTTGCGCCCGGCACAGGGATTCCCGACGCGGGCGGATTAACTTCGCGCGAAGTCATCACGTTGATTCAATCACTTCAAGGTTTGCCGTTGGTCGGGTTGGATGTCGTCGAGGTCGCGCCGCCGCTCGATGAATCCGAAGCCACGATTTTCGCCGCACTCAAGATCATCATGGAATTCATCGCGGTCATTGCACGCGAAAAACAATCGATCAGATAACATGAGCGTTGAACTTAACAAAGTGAACGTTGTTCACAACGTTAAACAAAAGCGGTTTGAATTCCGCGTCAACGCTTATCTCGCGGAATTAGACTATGTTTTGCAGGGTCACACAATTGTTTTTACTCACACTTACGTTCCGCCCGCGTTGGAAGGTCAGGGCATTGGGAGCAAACTCGCGAAAGCTGCGCTGACGTATGCACAGGAAAATTCGCTCAAAGTCAGAACTCTATGCTGGTTCGTTGACGGTTACATTAAGCGGCATCGGGAGTTTCAGGGATTGGTCAAGTAGCGGAATCAAAAACGCGCCACTGAGGCACGTTTTCTTCGATGGAGAACAAAAACTTAATAGGTCAATAACAATCTATCTGACACCTTTTCACCTTCAAGTGTTTTACCGTTCATTTGAAAACGTTTTAGCATTGAATGCCCAATGTCAATCATGATTTCATGTTCAAAGAGACCATCAGGAATTGGTAAATCGCAAATCATGTTTCCTGAACGTTTTGTACCGTCAATACTTAATGCTACAAAAACTCCCCTCGATTTACATTTTTCAATTACATAAAGAAGATGTTCTAAACTGAATGCTTGTGCGCCGTACAAAATGGCTTGACTATAACTGTAAGGCGGGTCACAATATACTAGATCGCCGGATTTTGCCATGTTCATGGCTTCTTCAAATTCTAATTGCATGAACTTTGTACCTGAAACCCGCTTGTGCCATTCGTCAACTCTGCGAGAAAAACTTTCCGGTGAAATAGGGTTGTGAATTCCGCATGGCGTAGACATATAACCATCAGCTTTGCGGAATCGAACGACTCCTCCATAACAGGAGCGCGTAAGGAAAAGCAAATCTGCGCCATTCGGTTTTTTGTTGTAAGAAGCTTTGATTTGCTCGTATACTTTGACCTTGTCGCCTTTTGCCATTTTCTCCCGACGTTCCTGATACCAATCTTTTAGTTTTTGGGGAGAATTCTTTAGCGTTTGCCAAATCTCGATCAAAGGTGCAAATGAATCCGATGCGATTGCAACCTTAGGAGTGAGAGTACCAAGAATACCACCGCTGCCAAGAAAAGGTTCAAAGTACGTACCAAATTCAACAGGGAAGTAAGAAATAATTTCGTGTGCTACACGTTGTTTGCTTCCTATCCATTTTAGAAGTGAAGTATTGAAAGGCTTAACCAGACGCTTTTTGTTTTCTTGAGTTTGAAATAAATAAAGCTGTGCAGTGTCTTGTACGGTTTTCATAGGTGTCATTATACCAAGCAGGATAATATCCTATTTTAGGATATTTGTCAACAGGCTAAATTATGAAGAAAACGAACAAAGATTTGCAGCGTGAAAAGCTTGAAGAATTATTGAAAAGGATTCGCCAGGATAAAGGAATTCGGCAGGTTGAACTTGCTGAAAAACTCGGCGTTCCGCAATCTTTCATTAGTAAATATGAATCTGGAGATCGTCGCCTTGATATTTTGGAATTGCGTCAGGTTTGCGAGGCTGTTGGTATCTCTTTGCAAGAATTCATACAAAAATTGGAGGAAAGTTTGGATGAGACCAAATGAGAAATTCTTGAATCTGCCGGAAACCTTTTGGGCAAATGTTCGTCTGATTAGCCAAGAGGTTGGTTATACAGCCAAAGGATCAAATCAAATAAAGGTTCCATCAACCGATGAAATAAAGGTCAAGCTCAACGAACTTGAAGTTGATTTTGATCGTCTGCAAATTCAAAAGGTGGTTTCTCAAAGGATGGATACGCTTTTACAGGAATATTTTACTTATCGTGCTAATGTCTTGAATGCTTATGTTGAACCACGTTTGATGGATGTTAGAAAGGCAAAGCAAGTTTTCCGCGATTATCGTGCTAGACTTAAGCCATCGTGTCCTCTCCCAATGAACAAACAAAAGGGTGTCAAGAAAGCACCTGCTTACCTGACTGGATTGGTAAATATGCTGATTGAAGCGAATTCGAAAGGTTTGCCATGTGATTACGACCCTCACCAATTGACAGTTTTTACTAGAGGCGGTTTACCTCTTCGGACCTTGGCTCGCCGTGTAGATGGAGCATTCCCAAGCAGTGTAAACCCGATAGCAATTTGGGAAATCAAAGAATACTATTACACAACTACTTTTGGAAGCCGCGTTGCCGATGGAATTTATGAATCCCTCTTGGACGGATTAGAACTTGAGGAGTTGAGAGAACACGAAAATATCAAGGTTCAACACTACTTAATCATTGATGCACATGATACATGGTGGGAACAAGGAAAATCATATTTGTGTCGAATTGTTGATATGTTGCACATGGGATTGATAGATGAGGTTTTGTTTGGTTATGAGGTAGTTGAAAGATTGCCTTCCCTTGTAAAAGAGTGGGCGAGCCAAATGGTAAAATAATCTCATGCAGCCTTCATTAGAGAAGCTTCGAAAATTTTTCCGTCTCGAACACGAGAACGGATACAGCAATAACGCGATCATTGGCGGATTAGCCAAGATGCTCGACTTTTGGGAAGGCGAAGCACGCGCCGACCGCATCAGCGAGGAAGTGATTCAAGCCGTCGTGCAGAGACTCCGCTCATATGACGGACTCAGCCCACAGTCCCGCGCCGACGCGTTAAAGGGATTATGGAAGCGCATCGGCGAGACGTATCCCGAAGCCGCGCAACGCACGCAGCAACGGCCGCGTCCACAGGCAACTGAATCCATATCGACACAGCCGCGTCCACAACCGAGTCGTCCTTCGCAACCGCCGCCACAACGACGTCCATCGCCTCCGCCGCGTTCTGAATCCATTCCCGGCGCGAAAACGAGTCAAACACCTGCCGCGCTCACCGCACCGTTGACTGTGCTTCAAGGTGTTGGCCCGAAACACGCGGCCACACTTGAAAGCCTCGGCATGAAGACGCTCGGCGATATGCTTTATTATTTCCCGCGCCGCTACGAAGATTATTCGCAACTCAAGCCGATCAAAAGTTTGTGGTATGGCGAGCAGATCACGGTGATCGGCACGATTCAATCCGTGCATACGCGTCCCATTCGCAGCGGTTCGGCCACGATTGTGGAAGCCATTCTCAGCGATGGAACCGGCGCGTTGCGACTCTCGTGGTTCAATCAGCCGTGGCTGGCGAATCGACTCAAAGAGGGTGAGCAGGTTTCTGTTTCGGGAACGGTGGATCAATATCTTGGTCGCCTCGTGATGAACCAGCCCGATTGGGAATCGGTGGACGTCGAACACTTGCACACGAATCGCATCGTGCCTGTTTATCCGTTGACCGCCAAGATCACGCAGAAGTGGCTGCGCGGTTTGATGAAACAAGTCGTAACATATTGGGCGCCCGCGGTGGCCGACTCGCTGCCTGAGAGCGTCCGTTCATCGGCGCGGCTGATGAACTTGGGACAGGCATTATTGCAAGCGCATTTTCCTGATTCGCAGGACTTGTTAACGTCTGCGCGCCAGCGTTTGGCCTTCGACGAAATTTTCTTTTTGCAGATGGGCGTGCTTCGTCAGAAGCGCGACTGGAAACAAGTCGAGGCGCGCCGCTTCGCGATCTCGGACGATTGGTTGGCCGCGCGTTTATCGAGCCTGCCCTTCACGCTGACAAATGCACAGGGACGCGCCGTCACCGATATCCGCGCCGATTTGGATTCGGGCAAGCCGATGAATCGACTCTTGCAAGGCGACGTCGGTTCGGGTAAAACAGTCGTTGCCGCGTTAGCTGCGGCGATGATTACAGCCAACGGCGCTCAAGTCGCCATCATGGCTCCAACTGGAATCCTCGCCGAACAACATTATCGCAATTTCAAAACTCAACTGACGAGTGAAAATGGAATCATGCAAGAGAATGAAATCCGCTTGTTGGTCGGTGATACAGCGGATGCAGAGAAAGAAGCGATTCGCAATGGACTTGCGGATGGCTCGATTAAAATTGTCATCGGGACTCATGCGGTCATCGAAGGTCCAGTTCAATTCAAAGATTTGCAATTAGCTGTGATTGATGAACAACATCGCTTCGGTGTTGAACAACGTGCGGAACTTCGTTCCAAGGGAACCAATCCGCATTTGCTGGTCATGACTGCCACACCGATTCCGCGTTCGCTGGCATTGACGATTTATGGCGACCTGGATTTGTCAGTGATGGATGAAATGCCCGCGGGCAGACAGCCGATCAATACGCATGTGTTGCGTCCGCAAGAACGTGAGCGCGCATACACATTGATCCGCGGCCAGATTCGAGATGGACGCCAAGTCTTCATCATTTATCCGTTGATTGAAGAAAGCGAGAAGATGGAAGACTTGCGTGCCGCGGTGGATGATTATGAAGTTTTGACAACCGAAATTTTCCCCGATCTCAAGTTGGGACTCTTGCATGGCCGCATGAAGCCGGATGAAAAAGATGAGACCATGCTCAAGTTCCGTGATAAGCAATATGACATTTTGGTTTCTACCACCGTTGTGGAAGTTGGCGTGGATGTCCCGAATGCGACTGTCATGTTGATCGAAGGCGCAGACCGTTTTGGCCTTGCACAATTGCATCAATTGCGCGGCCGCGTCGGACGTGGTTCAGCGCAATCGTATTGCCTGCTGATTCCAACACATGAAGACGCAGCGGAGAATGAACGTTTGCAGGCGATGGCAGAATCCAATGACGGCTTCGTGCTGGCTGAACGCGATTTGCAGCAACGCGGTCCCGGTGAATTCCTCGGCACGCGGCAATCGGGTTATGCGTCCGGTCTGCGCATGGCGAGTCTGACAGATGTTGCGTTGATCGAGAAAGCGCGTGCACAAGCGCAGCGATTGTTTGAAGAAGATGCCGATTTGCAGAAACCCGAACATGCTTTGTTGGCGGAATCCTTGCAAAGATTCTGGGGCGAAAGTAAAGGCGATGTTTCGTAAGAGCGACACATGCGTCGCCCTTACCCAAATTTGGAGAATGCATGGTTAGAGCTTTATTTCCCGGCACGTTTGATCCCATCCATTACGGCCACATGGATATTGCGGCGCGTGCCTCGCGTTTGTTTGATGAAGTTGTAATGGCTGTCTACGATAAGCCGCTCAAGAGTCTGATGTTTGATCCGGATGAACGCATGGCGCTGGTCATGGAAGCGGTCAAGGATAATCCGAAGATCAAGGTCATGGGGTACAGCGGCTTGACGATTGATTTTGCACGTAAGGTCAATGCGCAGGTGATCGTGCGCGGCCTACGCGTCTTCTCGGACTTTGAGTTTGAATTTCGCATGGCGTTGGCGAATCAGCGCCTGGCAACCGACATCGAGACGATCGCTCTGATTACTGCTGAACAACATACTTTTCTCTCGTCAAGCACAGTGCGTGAGATTGCCATGTTAAATGGCGATGTATCGAGCATGGTCCCGCCGCACGTGGAAAAGGCGCTTAAGGCAAAAGTTCTCGATTTGGGAGATGGACATTCCCCTCCCAACGCATTGAGAGATTGATATATAATGGATTATCGCCACCGCTAGAGTTGCGGAGGAACTTATGGACATCCTGCAATTAGTTGACCGCCTAGAGGAACTGTTCAACGACGCAAAGGCCGTGCCTTTTACGCACAATGTCGTTGTGGATGAAGACCGCATGTTGGAGATCATTGACCAGATGCGAATCGTCATCCCGGACGAAGTGAAAAAGGCGCAGCAAATCATTGGCCAGCGCGATCGTTTTTTGGCGCAGGCGCAGGAAGAAGCCGACCGGACGATTGCGTTGGCGCGTGATAAAGCGGATCAATTAACGTCAAAGGATAATGTCACACTCGAGTCCCAGCGCCGCGCCGACCAGATCATTTCGCAGGCGCGGGCGGAGGCCGAAAATATCCGCCGTGACGCTGACGATTATGTTCTGGAGACGCTGGAAAAGTTGCAAGATAGTCTTGATAAAATCATGAATCAAGTCCGCAATGGCGTCGTCGCCATGCAGGAAGATCAGATGCGGAAATCCATCCCGACTTCGCCGCCAGTTGTCTCTGAAAAAATTGATAAGTAAATCAAATTCCCGCCATGCGGCGGGAATTTTTTATTGTTTCTGAATAAGTGAAAGTATTGTTTCAGTGCGCTCGCGATATTTTCGTAGATGTCTTAAGGAGACTTGTCCTTTCTCACCAGCCGATTCTACAATTACATCGCCAACGCCGAACAGTATTTGGATAAACTCCCGATGATAACCAACATCTTGTATTTTTTCGATGGGGATCATTTTGCGCTGATGAGTGAATAAGCCTTTTTCGACAATCAACTTTTTATTTGTCAAAGTGTACTTGCTGGTAGCCCAAAGAGCTACAATTCTTATTGCAAGCATTATAAGTACAATTCCTAGCGGACAGGCAATTAGGCTAAACAGCAAGCCAGATGAATCAATTTTGAAGAAATAATAAGAAGGTATCCAGAGAAGTACTGCTATAAGCCCCAGCCCAACAAACATAAATCCCCATGCTGGGTGGTCTTTGAAGATTATTGCCTCTCGTTTTAAGGAAGTATTTTGTGCACTCGTAGCAGGTTGAGGCAATGGGTCGTTAGATGTGACCAATTGCAGGTTTACCGTTCCCTGAGAAACTAATTTTGCTAGACCTTTGGCTGCAATTTGATTGTTGGGATCAAGCCTAAGAACTGATTGTAGACATTCGATACGCTCTTTATCATTATCTACAGCGCCAGAGAGCCATAGCTAGGC
>JAJYOO010000061.1 GCA_021796155.1 Chloroflexota bacterium | reverse complement strand
TGCGATGAGCAGACCGTAGATCGCGATACCTTCCGCCAGACCGACGAAGATCAACGAACGGCCAAATGACTCGGGTTTCTCTGCAATGCTTCCGACCGCCGCCGCGCCGGTTCCACTCACGCCGATACCTGCACCGATACAAGCCAGGCCGGTTGCAACCGCGGCTGCCAGCGACGCATACGGATCAGTCGCCGCACCCGCTGCCAGTCCCGCGGCCATTGCGGTCGTTGGCGAAGCAAGCCAAACGGCGCCCACGCCCGCGGCCATCAATCCAACAATGAAGTTGAATCCTTTTAATCCCAAAATCAAACCTTCAGTCGCGGCTTTCGGACCGTACTTCTTCTCACGCAAGAAATAGATCACGGCTGGAATCAATGGAACCATACCCGCTAGAATTGCTACAAACAGAAACATGGAACGCTCCTCCTTCAGAGTGATGAATTACAGAAATCTTTCTTACTCAAATCGGCTGACCGGACGCGATGGTGAACCGCAGGCGATCAGTTGACTCCTTTATCCGAGGCGGATAATTTCAACGGCTCGAAGTTCGAGCCTCCGCCGCTATAGAACTTGCTGAAGAATTCGTAATATTCGAGACGCATGGTCTGAATGCCAACGATCAGTCCCTCGAAAAGCACAAGGCCGATGTTGCCGAAAACAACAACAATCCAATAGAATACGCCGTGGCCGGGATTGATCAAATTGCCGACGATGAAAATCACGGAACTCAGACCTGCATGGGCAACCGCGAACGCGCCGAGACGCACATAGGAAAGTGTATTGCTCAACATACCGATGACAGCTTCGAACAATTCGAAGAAGGCTTGAATGCCATAAGTGCCGATGCCGTCTTCGATCAACGGGCGATGGCCTTCGACCAGATGCTTGAAGATTTCTGCAAACATAATGCAGAAGGCTGAGACCGCAGCGGCGACGATCAATACAGTTTTTGGGATTGGGAAATTGCTGATAAACGCTCCAGCTGCAAAGCCAAGCAATGACCAGTAGAAAACCAGGCCGACCAATCCATTTTTGTCAAAGATGAGTCGCCCCCAATTTCGACTCATGGCGGCATTGAAGATGTTGACGATGAATCCGACGGTCAACAGGAAGATGCCGGCGCCAACAGCCGTTCCGAGGATCGTCAGGATGTTTTCCATCGGGTGAATCCAGATGGCGGGCAAAATCGTCTCGATGCCGAATATGCTTCCATAAATGAAGCCGAACGCGGTCGCGACCAATCCGCAAATGGTCACAAGCCCGCCGAGACTCGCAAGGCTTCGCAATGCTTTTACTTTTTTGCTGAGCAATAAAACGCCCAGCAGAGCCAGCATCAATCCGTGTGCGACGTCACCGAACATCGCACCGAACAAAAGTGGGAAAGTGATGGCGATCAAAAATGTTGGATCTAGTTCATCGTAACGCGGACGCGCGTACGTTGTGACGAGGTCCTGAAACGATCCGAAGCCTTTTGGATTCTTCAACGCCACCGGGATATTTTGCTTGACGTCGGTGCGTTTGATCGGGAATGTTTCGATCAGGATTTCGTTGGAAGCTTTTTTGAGCCGTTCCTGCAACTGTGGAATCTTCGATGCGATGGCCCAGCCCACGATCAGATATGTGTATTTGAGTCGTCCATAGCGGACGATGGCATCGGTCAACATGCGGCTCGAGCGGATTTCCCAAAGCAGGCGTTGCAATCGTTGGGTGTGCGCCTCGCGCAGGCTAACCAGCGTTCGCTTCAGTTCATCAATCTTGCTTTTGGAACATGAGATTTGATCTTGAAGTGAGGCGATGATCTCTGCCGGCTTGCCTTTTACATCTTCTGGCAGCACCATCGGATTCAAATAAGAACTTGCAACTGCGCGCTTTAAAATATCGCTGTTGGCATTTGATCCAGCCAGCCAGACGACAGCTTCCTTGTCTTCCTGGTGAAGCGGCAAAAACACAAACGGGATTCTCGAAAGGCTGGTCTGCAAACGATCCATGTTCTCAACCGGCATCGTTCCGATCACGGAAAAGAGCGAATGAGAACCGTGCAGTTTGCTCAGGTCAATGTCCATGTCGGCTACTGGCTGTAACTGGCGTAACATGCTTTCCAGAAATTCACTATGTTTGGTCTCGTTGCTTAACGCATCGCTGGTCTTTCTGACCTCGCCCTCTAATTGCTCCACAACTGCCTGCACCGAATTGATATCCGCCGGCGAATCGAATCCATTTTTAGATGGTTTGCCCTCGGCGAGTTCGAGCGCCTGCATCGTGGTTTGGATTCGGCGTTCAAGCGTGGCGTACGCACTGGCTTTATCCTGCCATTCCTTCGGTTGAGCCAGTTCTGATTCTCCGGTCAGATAACTGCTGTCGCTTTGCTGGAAGATGGCTTGTTCTCCCAATGCTTTTGTGACCGCAAGCAAATCCTTGGCCGGTACGATCAATTCGATCTCTGTCATCTCTTCCGGATAGAACATACTCTCTCTCCAAATAATGTGGTCTAACGTTCTCTTCCGAATCAGTTCTTCATAATCATATATTGCTTGAACTTTTCTGCCGGTATATTCGATGATTTGGCTTCGATCAGGACAACCAAATCCTGAATTTCAAGATCATTCAAAAGTAGGTAAGCCAGCGGAATTCCAACATGGAATGGATCACCGACAAACGCTGCCTGGCACTGGTCGAAGACGCGTCTTTGTAATTGCAGTTCCAATTGGGAAAGTCCATCACCGGACTTATCGGTCAAACCTTCGACTTGAGTCATGCTGGGATAAACGCGCTGGACGACTTGAGCAATATCTGCTCCGGCTGCGATCCCGCGAATATCTTCATCGTGCACGTGATATCCGAATGGCAGAGTGTAGTTGATTACTTCCTCTTCGGATAAATGGTAGTAAGTTCGATAGCGAATCGCCCACATCAAATTCGTGATGTCCAACATCGTTCCGATGACGCGGCCGGCCTGTGTCCGATCCAGGCTTGAAAGCTGTTTGACATTCTTCCACAAGTCACGCCAATAATTCAGATCGAGCGTCACTTCCAGTGGAAACAGACTCTGTTCCGCGCTGTAGCGTTTCATTGCGTAAGAAAGTGTTTGATAGTATGGCGTGCCGCGCAATAATTCGACCGCCGGGGCAACGTTGTTCGCCGTTAGCATTTCTTCTGCAGGTATGATGGTTCTGGAACCAAATGGGAAGAGCAAATATTTCACAACGTCCCAAGGTTCCCCCTTGACAATACCGCGTAACACGGCCTTCAAGTTGCTGACTTCAAAAAATCGGTAAAGCTGGACGAGCAGTGGGCGAGTCTGATCCGGGACGATGCCGATGATGGATGAATACGCGTTCGCCAGTCGTTCTCTCAGTTGAAAGGCTGCTCGCCTCGGAGACAAATCACGGTCACGTACTTGTTCCAGATACAATCCGTAGGCCGTATGTTTCAACTGCTCGATCAAGCTGTTGAAATCCGGGGCTTCGGATAACCTGTCCATTTCCTGCGGTGTGAGCAGTGTCGAGTACATCACTCTCACGCGGGCGTTTACGGCTGCATATCCTGAGATGCCGCTGGATGCCATTTCAGGATTCCTTGCCTGCGACTCTGTTTAGAACGTACGCGACGGCTTTGTTGAAGTTTGTCTTCGCCATAGTCTCAGTTCGTTGGATGGTTTTCTCGGCGTCCGCGAGGATGCGCTGACGTTCTTCCTCTGCCTGGGCCTTGGCGACCATTTTATGGGCCTCTTCCTCAGCCTCGGCCCGCGCCTTTTCGATCAGTGCTTGCGCCTCCTGCTCCGCGTGAAGCGGAAGCTTTTCCGCCTCGCGTAATGCCTCGGAGTGAATTGCATCGGCTTGTTGCTCGATCTCGAGCACTTGTTGGATAGTTTTCTCGTTCAAGCGAAGTCTCCTGATTTGTAGGCTTGTAACTAAAACGTATCGCTTTACATAACTGCAGAATACTCACCGTGCAAGTATTTCTGCCTGCATGTTTTTAAAGTTGGACTCAAATTATCTTGGTTCAGATCGGCTACTAAAATTTTATCGGCCAAGACAGCCTGTCCCCGCCAAGGTAAACACCATGCTCCGACAGACTTTGATTCGCAGGCCATTCAAATTGCTCTCGTCCTTCCGTCTCATTTCTGGTTGCGGATATTCTACACCAGAATTATCTTAATTTTACACTGGAGCGTACGGGAGAACAAGAGGAATTGTTCATTATCGAACAAGGAATTTTGGGAAATCTGATTTTTCGGGGAGTGTCCCGCCCACGGCCTTGATAAACAAGGCAAACAGCCGTGACAGAACCTTCACAGCTGTTTTTCAAAAAGGTAGCGCTAGGACCTTATTTGACTGTTTCGGATTTTACAAATCGCGTTTTCCGAAGACCTGTATGGCAATCCAGACGGCAGCCAATAGATAGATTGCCGTGTAACCGATCATCAGCGGGCTTGGCACGGATATTGTCCCGAACGGGGACATGCCTAATGCTCCCGCCAATGGAGTCTGCATTTCGAAGGCAGCCCTTCGCCAGAGCGATTCGCTTGGCATGATCAAGCTTGCAATGATGCCCACTTTGACCGCTGTAGAATTTTGTATCATCGCACCAAATTGCTCGATCCAGCCGCCGATGAATGCCAGGCCATATAAACCAAAGACCACGCCACCGGTTGCCAATGCGGATAACGAACTGGAGCATGCCATTGAAATGGACATGACTAGTAGGTCTTCAAAATAGATCAATGCCATTCCGGCCAGCAGATTACGAGGCGCGTATCCCGATTGAAAAAGGACACTCAATACCGTGCCGCCAGCCATCAGCAGGAAATACAACAGGAGCAGGAATGCAAATCCAAGCCATTTGCCGATGACTACATCCGAGCGACGTATGGGTTTGGTCACGATGGTCTGAATCGTCCCAGAATTAATTTCACCTGCCAATGTATCCGCGGCCAGCAAAGCGGCCATCGCAATCGAAAGAAAAGTGACGGCATACAATCCCGCCAACGTGAGTGTATTGACACCTTCTGAATCTGCGATGCGGGCCAGCGCTTGTTGCGATGGATCATTTTGCATCGCGGTTTCAACGCCTCTGAATGAAGTATAGATAAAATGAAAGCCGATGGCATAGATGATAATGAAACATAAACCAAGCACCAATCCCGTTAATACAATCCGACGGCGGATCGCTTCGCGGAACGTCATGCGTGTGATCGTCCAAATACTGCTCATAGACTGCCATCCTTTCCGACCGTTTCGATGAATATGTCTTCGAGCGAGATGCGCTGCGGCGTGATGGCATACACCTCAACACCTTTCGCAACCAGGTAACGCGTGATCTCAGGCAGCGCTGATTCGGCAGAGATGGTCAGGTTGACCGTTGCTCCATCTGCTTGAATATTCTTTCCCCATTTTGTTAACCCCGATATGATTTCTTGTGTTAGTCCGTTTGCGCGGATTGCGACATCGGATTGATTCGTGTCGAGCGAAGCCAGTTCGAGGATGCGTACCACTTCTCCATGCCGGATGAAAGCCACACGGTCGCACGTGACTTCGATCTCGCTCAACAAATGGGAATTCAGGAAAACGCTTGTGCCTTCATCCCGCAGCTCATGGATGATGTCGCGTACCAAACGCCGACCAACCGGGTCGAGGCCCGAAGTTGGCTCATCGAGAAAGACCAGCTTCGGATGATTGAGCAGGGCCTGGGCGAGTCCGATGCGCTGCAGCATTCCCTTTGAGAAAGTCCGCAGAAGCTTGTCGCGAAAATCGGTCAGGCCGACGCGCTCCAGCAATTCACTGATTCGCCCTTTCAGATCATTGGCATCCATGCCATATAGATGGCCGTGCATGTCAAGGAATTCATTCGCGGTCAGCCATTCAGGGAATCGAAAATGCTCCGGCAGAAAACCGATGCGTTTGAGCGCAGCGCGATTCCCGATGGGAGAGCCAAGCATCGAGGCTGAACCGGATGTCGGCGCAATCAACCCGAGCAGCATCTTCATCGATGTGGTCTTGCCCGCGCCGTTCGGACCGAGGAATCCAAATACCTCGCCTTGCTCAACTTGAAGAGTGAGTCCCTTTACCGCGGCGCGCTCGCCAAAGACTTTTCGTAATTCATGTGTTTTGATGGCAGGAATATTGTCCATTGTTCAAGTTTCTAGATTGTTCCTAATTATATGGAAGAATGTGGTTGAGAATAGTTTACTACTTTGTTCAAAGTAGACGCTTTTACAATTATGTATAAAATAATTGCCGAAATCCATATCAGCCCGGCGATCAGCCACCATAATTCAGGAGCAAAGTTTGCGATTTGGATGATACGCGGCACAATGTCTGTGCTGGCGTGGAGGATCACGGCGAAGAGCAGGCTTCCCTGCGTGTTGTTGAATATAATTGTGTAAATGATTGACAGGCCTGCGATGAACAATAAAAACGGAATCACTGGAATGTTAGTTTGACCCGGAACGAAGTATTGCGGCAGATGCCACGCTCCCCAGATCACGCCGAGGACGATGCTGGCAAGCAATGGATTTGGCAAAATGCTCTGGAGGCGCGGTAACGCAAAACCTCGCCATCCGATTTCTTCGCCGGATGTGATGAACATCAAAAATAAGAAGCTCGCGCAGATAAAATACCAAGGAAGGCCAGTCCATAGAGTTTTGCTGTCCCCTCGAAACAAGATCAGAACAGCCAATAGAAATGTCACAGGGATAAGGAGAAAAGCCAGCAAATACCATTTGACATGGAATTTCCAAAGTAAATAGCGTTTCAAAATATCTTTTACGCCAGCCAGCTTATTTGTAAATCCTGCAACCAATAATGCAGAAATGGCGGGACTGAAAAGAAAAACAAAAGCGCTCCACTTTGGATATTCCTGACTGGCTAGTATGGGAATCCAGGCCAGCCAGCCGATGACGAAAGCAAGGATGAAAAAGGCGGCCAGCTGTTTTAGATTTGATGTTGGGCGATTCATTTGCAGTGCTCCTTAGTAATTTCTCAATCTTCTTTGAGAGACCAAACCGCGGAAAAGGAAATAAATAAAGTTACAGAGCAAACCAAAAAATATCGTTAAACCCAGGAGGTCAAAGGAAACGAAAATGTTTATTGCTAATCTCAATGCGTTTAGCGGATTGGTAAACACAACATAGGAATTTATGTGTTCAAATCTTCCCAATACCACTCCGAAAGCAACAACGAAATTAAAAAGTATCAACCAGGCAACTTTTCTTTTTTTGAAAGCATTTATCCGATCTATAACTTTCTCAAATGGATAAAACGAAAAGAGGAATGTTGCCGCTCCGAATGATTCCAGTAGTAGATATTGTGCAAATAGCAGCATGTGCCCGTACAAAGACACGGTGTTATTCCATTGATAAACGATATGTCCCAAATCGGTGAATAGATACGCTGTATTTGGCAGAAGGAGCAGCCATAGTAAACCAAGGATAATTTTTACAACTTTTAATCTGACCCGTAAAAAAAGATATGCAGACACTACCGCAAGAAGTGCGACATTACAATTGGCGATGTTAATTTTGTTGACGAGGTAGAACAGTGCGATAAAGAAACCTGCGATCAGAATTCCCCGCCAGGTTTCATACCATGCGGGCTTTTCCTCCACGTCTTTTTTATCTTCATTCCCTGGTTCGTTGACAATATTCCAAGGCTGGGTTTGTAATTGTTTCTTCTGCGCTTCCGACATTGCTGCTCTTTATGATCTAAAGCCAGTTTTGCTCATTTATCTGTTTCATGAACCGCGCCGGAGGCGTTGACTCCGGCGCGGAATCTATGACTATCTCAAACTGTTGAATGTTTTATTGAAGCGAGTTTGCCATGTCAATGGCTTGCTGTGAATTGGTTCCGAGCGAGCCGATCGTGTAAACGATGCCGTTCTTGACCCACAGCAGGACGTATTGCGGCGCATCATCTGCCGGGCGCTGGATCAACGTTCCGGTCACACCGTCAACCTGTACTTGCTGATATGTCGCGGCATTCTTTGGGATCGGGACGACAAGAGTCGAAGTCCAATCCACGCTTTGAGCGAAGGCCGCGGCCTGGTCGCTGGACATGCCGGTGAACTCGAGTCCGATTTGGGCAAGCTGCGCGACGTTGACGTTCGCGGGCGCACTGACGACTGGGCTTGGGATTTGTGCCATGATGACGCAATCGGGATACTGTCGACTCATGGACCCGTTTTGGGTTGGGTCAGCCGCTGCCGGGTCGGGGCAGGAGCCGTAATCGGCGCGGACCGAAGCGGGCACCGTCACCGAGATGACTGCTCCGTCAATAGATTGCGGCAGAACGAGATCGCTGCGTCCAGCTTCATTGAGCAATGCCTGAGCCTTCGTGCGGTCAATCGTAAAGTTGTACGCGGAATTTCCGAGCACGGTGATGCGTGAAGGCGTCAGGCCTTGCGGAAGCCGGACAGTGAATCCAGCTTTTTGACTCGCATCGGCAACGGTGGTCACACTGACTGGCGCGCCGGGCTTTTGCAGTTCCTGTGTCGAGCTTGAGATCAATTGGCTGATCTGTTTTCCAAGACTGCTATTGCCTGTGAGTTGTTGAATCCCACTGGCGTCAATCGGGATGACAGTCACTTGTTGGACTCTGAACAGATCGAGAAGTTGGCCTGCAAAGGCGCGCGTGCTTGGGATCGAAAGAACGACTGCGAGAATCAGCACGATAGCCACGCCGACTTGCAGGATCGGTGAAGCGAATATTTTTTTCATGATGGGTCTCTCCTTTTGAATTTGTTTTTCTTGGAAGCGATGCAAAGCGGTTCTTTCCGGAAGAACTTGCTCATTGCCTGAAGAAAGGAATGATAGTTTGCTGGCAGTCTGTTTGACTTGAAGTTGTAAGGCGTCTCTTCGCACGCGACATGCAGCACAAGTTTCAAGATGCCGAAGTTCGCTTGCGTTCGGTTCGCCGTCGAGGGCGGCGCGCAATTGACCGTCATTTAGATGCTCATTCATAGCTTCTCCTGATTCAAGGCGCGAAAGCGTTTTTCAAATTCACGTTCTGCGCGCAGTAATAGCGGGCCGATGGACGTCGGTGAAAGCTTCATAGCCTCGGCGATTTCTTTATAAGACATTCCCGAATAGCGCATGATGAGCAATTGCGACTGTTTGGAATTCATCCGTGAAAGAACGAGGCGGGCGAGGTGTCGCTCTTCTTCATTGGCTTGGATTTTTGCGGGCTGATCGTCAGGAGTTTCCTCGAGCGCGCCTTTGCCTGCCGTCAGCTCGTAATGCTCGCGGCGCTTGAAACTGCGGATGGACTGCAGTCCGAGATTGGTTGCCACGCGATAAAGCCATCCGCCGAAATTGAATTCGGTTTGCGTTTCAGGCTTTCTTTGATAAAGCCGCAGGAACGTCTCGAGAGCCAAATCTTCAGCCTCCGCCGGATCACCGACCAGCCGCACAAGATGGCGGTAAACGGATGCCCAATGATCTTTGAAAATCGCGTCAAAAGCGCCCGGACTTGGCTCGGCGAGGGCGGCCTGGGAGAGTTCGCGCGGCTGCTTGCGGATTTTCATCGGTTGGAGCGTGCCTTCGCGCAGTGCAGACTTGTCCATCGGGTTTCTATCATGTCCTTAATAGGATAATCCCGTTCGTGCCAAAAATGAGACACTGTTTTAGGTGTCATTGCGAGCGACCGGGAGGGAGCGTGGCGATCTTGTTATTGAAAGAACGAGACTCTTCGCTGCGCTCAGAGTGACATCATATGTAGTAGGTGTCGACCTTGAGCACATCGTGGAAGTCATCGGACGTTAACAACTGAATATCCTTGAGGAGATCGTGGAGTCCTATGCGGATGAGATGTGGAAACTGGCGCGGTGCGGGCCGGTTGGGG
>JAJYOO010000060.1 GCA_021796155.1 Chloroflexota bacterium | reverse complement strand
CAAAAATGTTGCTCAAGCCAGACGCTGGTTCGCCGCCCATCTCTCCGATGCTTTTTCACTGCTTACCATGCCCTATTCTCATTCTTGAGAAAACCATAAACGAGTCTGTAGCCAGGCTTCCGAACTCTTTCAAACTCTGATACAATATCGTCAGTACGCCGAACGATTCGAAACATGAAGAAACCCTCGGCCTCCCCGTCGGGGGTTTTTGTATGTCTAACTCAGTGTCACGTTTCAAGTGTCAAGTGCCACGTTACTGGCTCTTGAATTCAAATAAAACTAACGACTTATTACTCACTACTAACTACTGACCATGCTTACTGAACGAACTGACCTCCGTAATATCGCCATCATCGCGCACGTTGACCACGGCAAGACCACGCTCGTGGATTTTCTTCTGCGTCAAGCGCACACCTTCCGTGACAATCAGCAAGTCGCGGAACGCGTCATGGATTCCAACGACCTCGAACGCGAGCGCGGCATCACCATCCTTGCCAAGAACACGGCCATCTCCATTTTTGATCCGGTTGCAAAACAACAAGTCAAGATAAACATCGTGGACACGCCCGGTCACGCGGATTTCGGCGGCGAAGTCGAACGCGTCATGAACATGGTGGACGGCGTCCTGCTCCTCGTTGACGCTGCCGAAGGTCCCATGCCGCAAACTCGTTTCGTGTTGAAGAAAGCGCTCGAGATGGGACACAAGGCGGTGGTCGTCATCAACAAAGTGGATCGCAAGGACGCCGAACCTTCGCGTGTGCTCAACGAAACCTTTGATCTTTTTATCGAACTTGGCGCGAACGATCAGCAAGCAGATTTCCCGGTGATTTACGCTCAAGCGACAGCAGGACGCGCTGGTCTCACTCCGGACCTTGGGCCGGACCTCCAGCCTTTATTCGATGCCATCCTCCGACAAATTCCCGCACCAAAAGTCGACTCCGAAGCGCCTCTGCAAATGCTGGTCACGACTCTCGGCTACGACGATTATCGCGGCGTCACCGCGGTTGGACGTGTCTTCTCCGGCAAGATCAAAGTCGGGCAAAGGTTGGCGCGTCTGACAACCGAAGGACAGAATCTGCCGGAGACTGCCCGTTACCTTTATACTTTTCAAGGCTTGAATAAAGTTGAAATTGACGAAGTCAGCGCAGGCGATATTGTTTCACTTGCCGGGCTTGAAGGAATTGCCATTGGCGAGACACTTGCTGATCCCGAAAATCCGGTTGCATTGCCAACGATTAAGGTGGAAGAACCAACTGTTCGCATGACGTTTGGAGTCAACACGGCGCCGTTTGCGGGCAAAGAAGGTAAGTGGAGCACGTCGCGTAAATTGCGCGAGCGTCTTTACGATGAGTTGCGTACCAATGTCGCGTTACGCGTCGAAGATACCGACACTGCCGAAAACTTTTTGGTCAGCGGACGCGGCGAGTTGCATTTGGGTATTCTGATCGAAACGATGCGCCGCGAAGGTTATGAATTTCAAGTCTCGCGTCCCGAGGTGATTTTCCACAAAGCTGATGATGGCTCATTGCTCGAGCCGTATGAAGAAGTTCACATCGAGACCAGTACGGAAACTGTCGGCGCGGTGGTGGAAATGCTCGGGGCGAGACGCGGCAAAATGATGGAGATGCATGACACGGGTCAAGGCACGACGCGCATGATTTACGTTGCCCCAACGCGCGGCCTGCTCGGATTCCGTTATCAATTTCTCACGTCCACCCGCGGTGCGGGCGTCATGCACACGATCTTTCACGGCTACGATGAAATGGCCGGACCGATGTCCACGCGCACAAGCGGTTCGATTGTGGCAATGGAAGCCGGCGATACAACGGCGTATGCATTGAAGTCTGCGGAGGAACGCGGCACGTTGTTTGTGAATCCGGGTGTCGCAGTTTATGAAGGCATGGTTGTGGGGGAGGCCAGCCGCGGGCAGGACATTCCGATCAACGTTTGCCGCAAGAAGCATCTGACCAACGTACGTTCCTCGCGCGGAGATATGGAAATCCGCCTGACGCCTCCGCGTCAAATGAGCCTCGACGAAGCAATCGAATATCTCGCGGATGATGAATTGCTCGAAGTCACGCCGCTTTCGTATCGCATCCGCAAACGCATTCTTGATACAGAAGAGCGCGGCAAACAGACCAAGAAAGCCAAAGAAGCGCTGGGTGAGGAATAAAAAAACTTCCGAAGTCATTAGGGCTTCGGAAGTTTCTCTATGCCTAGGGGCATGAAGAGCTTGTGTCAGTTGTTGCTGATGTGCCATATGCATTTGTAGCTGCCACGCCAAATTGAACCGCGCCTGATGGGGTTGGATTCATTGGAAGGTATGTAATCGTATACTGCGTAGTAGTCAGCTGGAGAAATAACTTGCCATTAACATAAATGTTATAAGAGGCTGCATTGCTTACGCTTGTCCATGATAGGGCGTCACTGCGACCTGTAAGAACCTTGACTGGAAAGTACATAAACTGACAGGTCGTGGTTACGGTCAATTTGGATGGCGCAGCAGGTGGCAATGCGATTTTTATAATGCCCGGATTGATGATCGGATTGATGGGAACGATTGGCTTGTTGGTTGGGGCGGCGGATGGTTGTGTAGGTTTTGGAGTGGGAGGATTGGACGCAACCTGCGTAGGCGGCGCAGCGGGCGGTGCCATCTCGGCTAACGTGCTTGTGTTGCCTTGCACTGTTGCATAAGCTCCCCACAACCAGCAGGTCCCGCCGGTTGGCGTGGTGATGATCCAATAGTTTGCCGCAGAATATTTTGCGACCACAGGCGCGGTTGCCCCGGGCTGGAAGACGAGCACAAGATCATAATTTTGACCCGGGCCGGTGCGGCAATTCGTTGCTGTACTCACGCTGACTATGGGTGTCGAAGCCGTTGGCGTTGGTGCAGGCAGAGGAGTAGATGTTTGTGTTGCCTGGTTGGTTGGCATTGCCTCTGCGCTCGGTTTCGGAGCAGGGAGATTGCAGGCCAATATTGCGATTACGAGGGCTGTTATTCCTAACGTTAAATTTCTTTTGGCGTTCATAAAGGCTACCTCCAATTCGTCGCAATTTTGCTTCATCATGCGCGTGAGGCCAATCCCCAAAATGTACCGAGGAGGTTAGATGTTTATATTTGGCGGAATAGAAATCCGACCGGGTTTTGTCTTCAGAATCTCATTTGCATTAGATCATCCACAGTGATCAACTTCGATGGTCACGATGCTGGAGACTTGAGAGCCGTTGAGTGCCTGCACACCGTACGTGACATCCCAATGCCCATAGTGGATAAAAGTATCGGTGATGGAACTTGCATGGGCATGAAGGGTTGCGATTTGATGTCCGTTCCTATAAACGCGCACGCCTGTTTGATCAGGATCGGTGTTTGTCCATCGAAAGACCACCGTCCATTGGGACGCATTATCCCAATGCCAATCATCCGGGTCGGGCGTGGGCGAAAGCGCCTGGCTGGTACATGAAACGCGTAATCCGCGCGGCTCGCTCAAGGTGTAGTTCGAGACCACTGGTGTTGCCGGTGCAGGGACGCTGTTGGTATCCCCGCTCACACGTGCATATTGTCCCGAGAGCCAGCAGACCGTTCCGGGATAATTTGGCACATCAATGATCCAGTAATTATCCGCTGTGTCCTTTCCTTCCACTGTTACAGTAACTCCGGGATAGATCGTGATCACAAAGCCGTAATTTGTGCTGGGGCCGGCATAACAGTTTGTCGCGACGCTGACACTGAGGGTGGGTGGCAGCGGCGTGTTGGTTGATGTCGCTGTTGCGCTTGGCAGAGGAGTGCTGGTGGGAGCGGCAGTAAGTGCCTCTTGCGTCAGGGCCTGTAAAGTTTGTGCCACCATGGTTGAAACCTGATCCATGCCAGATAGCGTTGGCGTTGCAGTGCCGCTTGAGGACTGCGGACCAAGATCAAATGTCACACTACATGCCATCATCACGAGAGCAAGGATACAGAATAGGATGAGGAGTTTTCGAGTCGGCGTCATTTCTCTTCCTTTTCCATGAATGTATATTTCCCCATGCGCCTACTATACTCCAATCACAAAAACAGATGTGTATTTTGTGTGTAGATTATGCCTGTTCGGGTATGCCAGAATCTGCTTTGCAGATATAGCTTGCCCGAAACAGAATGTTATTTTTTGAAATTTGAGCGGTGGATCGAAATCAATGATGTGCTACGTAGTGCGGGATATTGATACTATGCTGCTCTACGCTGCTTATTTGCGTGGTGCCATCGAGGTTTGATTCGCTTTCAGCGGCCAATTGAGTGATCAGAAATGCGTACTCCAAAGTCGTATCTTTCAAAACATCATAACGGCCGCTTGCGCCATGATGACCCGAATCAAATTCGGTCTTGAGCAAGAGCAAATTGTTGTCTGTTTTCAGCTCGCGCAATTTGGCGGCGAACTTGGCCGGTTCCCAATATGCGACGCGCGGATCGTTCAGCCCGGTGGTGATGAGCAGGTGCGGATATTCCGTCGCGCGGATATTGTCGTATGGTGAGTAAGACAGCATGTAATCGAACTGCTCTTTATTTTCCGGGCTGCCCCATTGATCATATTCCAGTGTCGTCAGCGGAATCGTCGGATCGCTCATGCTGCTGATGACATCCACGAAAGGGACCTGGTCAATGACTACTTTGAAAAGGTCCGGGCGCATGATCATACATGCGGAAACAAGCAGGCCGCCCGCCGATCCGCCCATGATCGCAAGCTTGTCCTTCGAGGTGTATCCTTCCGCGATCAAATGCTCGGCACAGGCGATGAAGTCAGTGAAAGTGTTCTTTTTGTTGAACAATTTTCCATCGTCGTACCAGCCGCGTCCCAGCTCGGAGCCGCCGCGAATGTGTCCGATGGCAAAGACAAAGCCGCGGTCCAGGAGGCTGATGCGATTAAGATCAAACCATGGGTCGGTGCTGAAGCCATATGAGCCGTAGCCGTATAGCAGTGTCGGACTCGTCCCGTCTTTCTTGATCCCTTTTTTATAGACGATTGACATTGGAACCCCGACGCCATCCGGGGCGGTGGCATACGTTCGCTCCGAAATGTATTGACCCGGATCGTATCCGCTTGGGATTTCATCCTGCTTTTTTGTTTCCCATTGATTTGTTCCAACGTGATAGTCAATCACGGAATTGGGCGTGATCAGCGACATATAGACAAAGCGCAGCGCGTCGGCTTTGTATTCGGGATTGCGCGCGGGATAAAAAGTGTACGCGGGTTCGGGGAATGTTATGTAGCGGACATTGTTCCGGCCATCCGGCGCAGAAATGCGGATTTGCCTGAAACCGTCTTTTCGTTCATAAAGCGCGATGAAATTTTCAAAGGCGTCCATGCCGGTGATTAACGTGTCGGGACGATGTGGAATCACTTCGCGCCAATTTTCCTTTGCCGTTGCGTTGACAGGTGTTTCCATCAGCTTGAAGTTTTGTGCGTTCTCGTTGGTGATGATAAAAAATTTATTGCCTGCGTGTTCGATCTGGTACTCGATTCCATCCCGGCGTGGCTCAAAGATTTGGAAGTCGGTGCTTACACCGTCGGCGGGGAGGATGCGCCACTCATCGGTCATAGTCGAATGCGAGTTGGCCTGGATAAAAGCCTGGCTGCGGCTTTTCGTCATCCAAAGGAAAAATGTTTCATCACATTCTTCGTAAAGCAGGCGGTCTTCGGATGGATCAGTGCCAAGGATGTGCTGAAAGATTCGGTGCGGACGCAAGGCCGCGTCCATGGTCTGATAGTAAAGCACGCGCCCGTCGTTTGACCATACCGCGCCGGAGTGCCAGTAGACTTCGCCATACGTGTTCGCAAATTGTTCGGGTAATAAAGTTCCCGTTATCAAATCTTTTACGTAAAGCGTGCAGACTTCTGATCCATCCGGATCAACGGAATAAGCCAGCTTCGTGCCATCGGGACTAATAGAAAAAGATACGATGCGGGAAAAACTTTTGCCTTCCGCAAGCTGGTTTTGATCGAGGATGATTTCTTCGGGTGCGTCAAGCGTGTGTTTCTTTCGGCAATAGATGGGATACTGTTTACTGATCTCTGTGCGGCTGTAGTAAAAATAATCGCCTTGCTTTTCGGGAACGGTCGCGTCGTCTTCCTTGATGCGCGCTTTCATCTCTTCAAACAACTTTGTTTGAAGAGGTTTTGTGTGCGCCATCGTCTCTTCGACATAATCATTTTCGGTACGCAGATATTGCATAACCTCGGGATCTTCGCGGTTACGCATCCAATAATAATTATCAACACGCGTGATGTGATGCTGTGTGATTTTGTGCGGGCGTTTGGGGGCATAGGGGACGGAAGCCATATGTGTAAACCTTTCTCAAAATAGTTGTAAGTGAGACTTCTGCCAAAGTAGAGGCGGGATTATACCGCCGCCAAATTTTTGTCAAGCGTAACATTTCGCAACTCCATTGAAACTCTAATTTTTGTTTGAGCATTGTAGCTGCCGGGCGTAAATTCCTAGCGAAATTCGCCAAAAATAGAACAAAAATTCTTGCGCGTAGTCACATCGCGTAGCTGTATTTATGAAGAATCAAAAAACTTCGAGGCGTATCTCGAAGTTTTTTCAATCATAGATTTTTCACCCGTCAAGACTCGATGTAAACTGAATCAACAATTCCCACGATAACCGAGATCACACACGCGTCCGGATTCTTCAAAGCTTGCCGCGCGCCATTGCCTTCGCGGTTGATCAAAACTGTATCGCCGATTCCTGCTTGTGTATTATCAAGCGCGATGAAATCTTCATCTGGCTTCTCGCCGTCAACGATCAAAGGTTGGACAACCAACAGCCTGCGGTTCTTATAATCTTTGTGGCTGATGGTGGTGACAACTGTGCCGACAACTTTACCGAGCATCATAAATTTGACTCATGTATATTTCTGCCAACCGGGACGCAATGTGTAATCGAAGTCGCCATCCGGTCGGACTTCCACTTCATCCACGATGCCGACCAGGGCGAGATCAATCGGCACGAACTTGATTAATGGCATGGCCAACGCGGCCTCGCGTGAACGGACCATTACACACAGGTCACCAATGCCTGCGTCCACAACATCCGCCGCAACTTGCAGAGCACCAATCGGCTCCATCTTTTTATTAAGCGGCTGGACAACGAGCAGTTTCAACCCTTCCGTGCCCTCATATTTGAGCGTGCAGATCGCGGTGCCTTTGACTCGTCCGAATAACATTTGATTATTTCAGTCCAGTTGTCTTGAGAACGCGTTGAATGATTGAATCCAAAAGGGTTGGATCAATCTGGTTGCCGAGCCGCGCGATGACCGCGTCCCGGATGTGCGTTTGCAGATCGCCGCGTCCGCTGATAGCCTGCCCTGCCTGCGCCAGTGCCGCAGGCACAGGTGAGCTCTGTCGAAGGGTCGAAACGAGAGGTTGAGAAGTCAAGGGGAGAGGTGTTGACGCTGATGCGCGTGGCGTTGACGGCTGAGAAAGATATGGTCGAACCGGTGCCGCTGGAGGATTATCTGCTTTGCCTTGATCCAATTGAATCCCTAAACGATTAGCGCGCTCGTATGCCAAATCCGTCAACGCAATGTTATCGGTCAATTTCAATGACCGAAGACCTTGCTTGAATAACTCGTCTATGTCTTTCTCGGTGTAAAAGGTTTTAGGCATCGCGTTTATGATTTGCGGAACGTGACGGTTCCATCCACTTCCAGCGAGTCGATCACGGCCATGATGACCGAATCGACCGGCGTATCTTTGGTGATATTGGTCTGTCGTGCGGACGAACCCGCGGCGGTCAGCACCAAATCGCCAATGCCCGCATCAACGGTATCCACGGCAACATAAGGTTTGCCGGATGGCGCGCCGGTTTCATCTGTCTGGCGCAGAATCAACAATTTGCGCGAATGAAGTTTTTCATCCTTGATGGTGGAGATGGTTGTTCCAATTACTTTTGCAATCAGCATAATGTTTCCTATTTCAGTGTCATTGCGAGACCCGCGTAGCGGGTCTTGGCAATCTCGGTTTTATTCATCATCAATTGCATATTATTTCCAGACTGCCACGTGACGCCACTCGCGGTGACATAAAATCAATAACTCTTTGCAGGTGACGTGCTGGCCGCGGCAGGTTTGGCCTGACCCGGACCTTGAATAATTTTGACTCCCGCGCTGGCGCCGATACGCGTCGCGCCGGCTTTGATCATGCTTTGCGCGTCCTCGAACGTTCGGACGCCGCCCGCAGCTTTGACTCCCATTTCGGGGCCAACCGCGCGCCGCATCAATTCCACATCATGAACCGTCGCACCGCCGCTGGCAAATCCGGTGGACGTTTTGACAAAGTCCGCACCCGCTTCTTTCGAGAGCAGACAGGCAGTGGTCTTTTCTTCGTCATTCAAGAAGACTGCTTCGATGATTACTTTGACAATTGCACCGCGCGCGTGCGCCGCGTTGACCACACCGCGAATGTCGCGGGCAACTGTTTCAAGATCGCGCGCTTTGAGCGCACCGATGTTGATGACCATGTCAATTTCTTGCGCGCCATGTTCGATTGCATTCTGTGTTTCGAATGCCTTAACTTCCGGAGCGGTCGCGCCCAGCGGAAATCCGATCACGATGCAGACTTTTACATCCGAACCTTTGAGCAAGGTTGAACATAATTCTGCCCAGGTCGGGTTGACGCATACCGAGGCAAAGCCATATTTCTTGGCTTCGAAACATAATTGAGCGACTTCGTCTTGCGTTGCATCCGGTTTGAGCAGCGTGTGATCAATCATCTTTGCCAGACTCAAATCCTGTGGAATCACGCCCACGCTCGATGAAAGTCTTTCTGCCCCCGCGCTGACGACACTTCCTGTTCGGTCAAAACACATGTTGACGCAAACGCCGTCTGCGCAATTGAATTTGCATTGCGCGCCTTCGGGGATATTGCCCTGGCTATTTTGTTCCGCCATCGCGGCCAGGACTTCGTGTGTGATGATCTCGATGAGTTGTTCTACGGTTTTTCTGTCAATATCCATTCCATGCTCGTTCTTCAAATATGATTCTATTTCAAAAAGATTTCACCACAACACTGTAAGAGCACAGTGCTTAGGGCACGAAGTATCACAAAGTTTTTAAAGCGCTTTTCCTTTGTGTTCCGTTGTGGCCTTTGTGTTTAAGATGATTTCGGCGGAATCAAATATTGCTTTTCGATCAATTTGATTTTATCGACGCGCCGCGCATGGCGGTCGCCGCCGAATTCGGTCGTGAGCCAGGTCTTGACGATTTGCTTGGCTAAGTTTGTTCCGATCAATCCCGCGCCCAACGTCAACACGTTCGTGTCATTATGTTCGCGGCTGTTGATTGCCGACGAAACATCGTATGCCATTCCAGCGCGCACGCCGGGGACTTTGTTGGCAACGATGCAACTCCCAATGCCCGCGCCGTCAATGACGATTCCCCGCCAAGCTTTGCCTGAACTGACCAACTTTGCGACTTCATGTGCGAAGTCAGGATAATCCACGGACTCTTTGCTGTGCGTGCCGACGTCGCTGACGTCGAAGCCCAATTGACTCAAATCAGCTTTCAAGGCTTCTTTCAATTCATAGCCGCCGTGATCGGCTCCCACTGCGACCGTTTTGCGGCTTCCGCTTTTTGATTCCGTTTTCAGCGCTGACGTCGTGGCCGGCGCGGACGCGGCACTTTGCTTCGGCGCGGTCAATACCTGATCAAGCACCTTTTCCACAATCTGATGAATTTCGGAATCGTTGACGGCCACGAAATAGATTATATCAACTCTTTCGATATCGTAGATTGAGATGTTCGGAATAGATATGGTTTTCTCAAGAATGAGAATAGGGCATGGTAAGCAGTGAAAAAGCATCGGAGAGATGGGCGGCGAACCAGCGTCT
>JAJYOO010000059.1 GCA_021796155.1 Chloroflexota bacterium | reverse complement strand
CTGGTCGGGGGATCGTGAATTTCGTCGAGGTTGGAACCGGAAATGTCTTGATCGGCTTGATTCGCCGCATCGCGCCTTCGGCGATTGGTTTTCCTCTTGGCAATCCGCCTGATTTTGTATCATTGGAGCAATAAAACCGATTGTGCCTTATAGTATAATTTCGGCGTGAGCAGTTGGTCTGACATTGTAGCTGTCAACGTTGCCGCAATTCTCGACGCGGTTCTGTTTTTGTAAGTGGTGGAACCCTATCTGGTCAGGAAACCCCTGACCAGATTTTATTTTTACTCACCCCGCCCTCGCCCCAGCCTCTCTCCCAAAATCGGGAGGGGAAAAGGTGAGGAAATAATAAGGAGAATCGGAATGAAGTTAAGTAAACTAGCTTGTGAGATCGCTGAATCGCCGACCTTCGCTTTAAACGAAGAAGCGCGCTTGTTGCGTGAGCGCGGCGAAGCGGTGATCCATCTCGGCATCGGTGAGCCGAAAAATAAAACGCCCATCAATGCCATTCTTACCTCGGCAGCAAAGCTGACCAGCGGTGAGGTGAAATATACACCACCAGATGGCGTACCGTCTCTTAAGAGGGCCATTGTGCATTACACCGAAGAGAATTACGACCGACTGGTCGCGCCGGAAAACGTCATTGTTTCGAACGGGGCTAAACAATCTCTGTTCAATATTTTTTATTCCATCCTGAATCCGCAGGATGAAGTGATCGTAATTGCACCGTATTGGGTTTCGTATCCTGAGATCATCAAGATGTGCATGGGAAGACCGGTCATTGTTACGCCTGAGGATGGGACGCTCACGCCGCGTTTTGAAGATATCGAAAAAGCAGTCACATCTTATACGCGGGCAATCATCGTTAATAGTCCCAACAATCCGTCTGGGGCTATTTATCCGTCAGCGTTGATTGAGAAATTGGTGGATTTTTGCGAACGCAAAGGCATTTATCTCGTTTGCGACGACATCTATCACAAACTGACCTTTGACCGAAAAGAAGCTATCCCGGCTACGAAGTTTACTCAAAAAAGCGTTGAAGACTCGCACATCATCATTGTTAACGGTGTGGCGAAGCTTTATGGTATGACAGGTTTCCGCGTTGGATGGGTGGTTGGCCCGCGCGAACTTGTCAGAGTGATGACCAATGTCACGGTGCAGACTACGTCGGGAGTAAGTCCCGTCAGCCAGGCGGCGGCTGAAGGCGCGCTGAACGGCTTGCAGTCCGTGGTGGAGGCGCTGCGTTTGCAAATCCAAAACAACCGCGATGTTCTGTTGCAGGAAATGAAATCGTTCAACGGTGCGCGTCTCATCCCGCCGGATGGAACGTTCTATGCGCTGCCTGATTTGCGCGCGTTCAACAGCAGTTCGGTCGAATTGTCGAAGTTTATTTTGAAGAAAGCGCTTGTCGTCACGGTTCCGGGCAAAGAGTTTGGAATGGAGGGCCACATCCGCTTGTCGTTCAGTGGAACCGTGAAGGATGTAACGGAGGGCGTCGCGCGAATCAAATGGGCGCTTGATCCGACCAGCCCAAATGAAATTTATATTGGCGATAAGAAGATGGTGAGGGACTGGCTATAAAAGGATAAAGGCACAGCGGGACGATCTTCTGTCCGAATGTAAAAAGGTTTTGCTGTGCCTCTACGGAATGGAAAAATTATGAATAATCTACTGAATATCAAAACCCCTGCTGAGTCAATTGCTCAAGTCAGAAAGGCCGATTACAACCTTTCGAATCACAGCATCAGCAATTTACGTTTGGCATACTGGAATTTACCGACCGAAGCTTTATACGAAGAAGCGGTTTTCCGCGGCGAGGGCGTGACCACGCTGGGCGGGCCGTTTGTTGCGAATACCGGCAAATACACCGCGCGTGCTGCAACGGATAAATTTGTCGTGCGCGAAGTTTCGAGCGAAGGCCATGTTTGGTGGGGTGTATATAACCGTCCGTTTGCGCCGGAAAAGTTTGAAGTGTTATATGATCGCATGTTGGGGTTTTTACAAGGACGCGATGTTTTCGTCCAGGACCTTTATGGCGGCGCGGATCAAAAATATCGTCTGCCGGTCCGCATCGTAACGGAACTTGCGTGGCACAGCATGTTCGTGCGTAACATGTTTATTCCTCCGCAATCGTTGGAGGAATATAAACGTTTCGTTCCTGAATTTACGATCATTGCCATGCCGTCATTCAAAGGAATTCCCGCGGTGGACAACACAGCGACCGAAACATTTATATGTTTATCGTTTGAAAAGCGACTTGCGATCATTGGCAACACCGGATACGCAGGTGAGATCAAAAAATCGGTCTTCACGATTTTGAATTATCTTCTTCCGCTTGAAGGCGTACTTTCGATGCACTGTTCCGCAAATGTGAATCCAAAAGATTCGAACGATGTGGCGCTGTTCTTTGGACTAAGCGGGACGGGCAAGACCACGCTGTCAGCAGACCCCACACGCCGCCTTATTGGGGACGATGAGCATGGGTGGAGCGATGATGGCGTTTTCAACTTTGAAGGTGGATGCTACGCAAAAGTCATTGGCCTTTCCGCGAGTGCTGAACCCGAGATTTACGCGACGACAAAACGATTCGGAACGATTCTTGAGAATGTGGTTTTTGATCCGGTGACGCGCTACATTGATCTCGATGACGATACATTGACGGAAAATACGCGCGCATCCTACCCGTTGGAATTTATTGATAATGCCGTGCCGGAAAAGAAGGCTGGACATCCGAAGAACGTTATCTTCCTGACGTGTGACGCGTCCGGTGTAATGCCACCTATCGCGCGGTTGACTCCGAACCAGGCGTTATATCAATTTATTTCCGGATATACATCCAAAGTCGGCGGCACGGAAATTGGTCTGCGTGATGAACCGGAGATTACCTTCTCTTCTTGCTTCGGTGCGCCATTCATGGTGCATCATCCATATTACTATGCTGAAATACTGAAACGCAAAATCGAACGCTACAACGTTAAATGCTGGCTGGTAAATACTGGCTGGGTCGGCGGGCCATACGGCGTTGGCAAACGTATCAGCATCAAATATACGCGCGCCTTGCTTTCAGCGGCGTTGAATGGAAAATTGGATAAGGTCAAATACAAAACAGACCCGGTCTTTGGCTTTGAAGTCCCCGCGCAATGTCCCGATGTGCCGGATGATGTGCTTGACCCGGCAGGCTCGTGGACAGACAAGAAGGAATACGATAAGCGCTATCGCGACCTGGCGGCCCGTTTTATCGAGAATTTTAAGAAGTTTGAAGATCATACGCCGCGGGAAGTAATTGATGCAGGACCGATGATTTGAGTGCTATGTATTGAGTGCTGGTCCGATTCGTTCCAACCCCGCGTTGGAAGCTTTATGGATGGAAGCGCCAACCTGAAAACGGCTTTGTGGACCCATGGCTCCAAAGCCGTTTTTTTTTGATGAGATAATCTTCGTGTAGCTAGTAGGTATATCCGAAACTCAATAAAAAGCAGCCTGATGCATCCTGCAAGCTGGGAAGTACTGTCAGGTATGGAAACGTAACAGTACATCTTTCAAAACAGAACAGTACTTGTTGGCTAGGGTGACGAAACTGTCCGGCCCCCGTGCGTGAATGGCGGCTAAAACGCCCTTTGGATGCCAGGCGGGACGCACAGATACTTATGATAATACGACAACCTACATAAATTGCACTTGTAATACCAGTGACGGGCGTCTTGGATGTAAAAAGGTGGAGACATTTGCCAGTGTACGGGATATAGTCAACCGACAACGAAGCCGCCACATCCACAGCCTTGTTACAGAGACCACGAATTTCGTCATTGTGTCCAGCCCACCACTGAGCTAAAATCGAGTAAATTCGCAAAAGGAGGCTTCCTATGCAAGGACAGATGATGGACTATCAGCTTACGTTGACTCCGTTGTTGGAACGTGCGCGGCGTCTCTTCCCCAAAAAGGAAATCGTCACCAAGACCGGGCCAACCTTGGAGCGTATGACGTATGGGCAAGTGACGGAACGTGTGGCGCGGCTTGCCAATGCGCTGGAAAAGCTCGGCGTACGTCCCGGCGACCGTGTGGCGACGTTTGCCTGGAATAACGTGCGCCATCTTGAATTGTATTTTGCTGTGCCATGCATGGGGGCCGTGCTTCATCCACTAAACCTCAGATTACCACCTGACCAATTGACTTACATTGTTGCTCACGCGGACGACCAGGTTTTGTTTGTTGATCCAACGCTTTTGCCAGCGGTTGAAAAACTTGCGCCGCTTTTCAAGAACGTCAAACATTATGTGGTTATGGGCGATAAGGTTCCAGAAGGTACAACGCTCAACCCAGTCCATTCTTACGAAGAGATGTTGGCCGGCGCCAGCCCTGAATATCCATGGCCGCATTTGAATGAAAATGACGCGGCTGCGATGTGCTACACATCCGGTACAACTGGTAATCCGAAAGGCGTTGTTTATTCGCATCGTTCGATTTACCTTCACAGCCTCGGTTTGAGCATGAGCGATTCGTTTGGTATTTCAGAACGCGATATTTGTTTGCCCGTGGTTCCCATGTTCCATGTGCTGGCATGGGGCACGCCGTTTGCGGCTGTTATGCTTGGGACCAAGCTTGTTTTCCCTGGTCCACATTTGCAGCCGCGCGATCTGGCGGAACTCATCCAAGCTGAAAAGGTGACGATTACTGCTGGTGTACCAACGCTATGGCTTGGACTTTTGGCGTTACTCGACAAAGAGAGATATGATCTCAGCAGCCTGCGTCAAATGATCGTTGGAGGTGCGGCCGCTCCACAGTCCATGATTGAAGCGTTCGAAAAG
Source organism: Chloroflexota bacterium (assembly GCA_021796155.1). Next base: position 5,064 of record JAJYOO010000059.1, on the reverse strand, counting down.
AAACACGGAATCCGTGTTGTCCACGCGTGGGGCATGACTGAAATGTCGCCATTGGGAACAGTCAGTAACTTGAAGAGTTATCAGCAAGAATTACCCGAAGAAGAGCGTTTCGCGATTCGCGCCAAGCAGGGATTGTCTGTTCCGGGTGTTGACATCCGCGCGGTGGATGATTCAGGCAAGGAAATTCCGTGGGATGGAAAAGCGTTCGGCGAACTGCAAGTGCGCGGCCCGTGGATCGTCAGCAGTTACTACAAGGATGATCGCAGCGCCGGTTCATTCATGGATGGTTGGTTCCGCACTGGCGATGTGGTTACAATTGACTCTGAAGGCTTTGTGCAGATCGTGGATCGCACCAAGGATTTGGTCAAGAGCGGCGGCGAATGGATCTCGAGCCAGGATTTGGAAAATGTGATCATGGCGCATCCGAAGGTTCTCGAGGCGGCTGTGATCGCGGTTCCGCATCCGAAATGGCAGGAGCGCCCGCTGGCTTGCGTTGTCCCGAAGCCGGATTACAAAGATAATCTGACCAAGGCTGAAATCTACGATCACCTGCGGACGCGCTTCGACAAGATGTATTTGCCGGATGACATCGTTTTCATTGAAGCTGTTCCCAAAACAAGCGTAGGCAAGTTTGATAAGAAGGTGCTGCGCGAGCAGTACAAAAATTATCAACTGCCGGAAGCGTGATAAATTTCGGGGCCGGTTTATAAACCGGCCCCGATTTTTTATTGATTGAAATTGATTCTAAAAATCTTCATATCTGTGTTTGGCACAGAGCCGACCAACGTAAACCGCGGATCGGGAGTCGTGTTGTTGTAAATCTTGTCCAATTGCGGACGCAAGGCTGGCAGCAAAATATAACGCGCGTCATAATGCTGGGCGACGAAGACGATTGTATCAACATCGTTGTTTGGAACCATAACGGTTTTAAATCCCGTTCCTTCGTAGACGTCCCAAGTTTCCCGCGCCAAAACGGTGATATCGTTTGTGTTGATTCCCTGCTGATTGGCATCGTTGAGAATCATGGATTTGACAACTTTATATTCCTGATAAACGCCGTTGTAATAAATCGTCGAACTTTGATTTCTTTGAAATCCTTGATAGCCTGCGTAAATCGAAAGCAAAATAGTGCCGCCAATCAACAATGATTTCGGACGTAGATAATTGGCAAAGAAATCCACAATCAGTAAACAGATGAACGGCATGAGTATGCCCAAACTCTTGATGAGCGATCCGGGACCTGAAAAGGCAGCGATGGTGGAATAAAATACGTATTCAGAAATGGCAAAGAGCGAGGCAGGAATCAACAACAAAAGTTTGTTTTTATCGCGATGGATCAAGAGTGCATCTGCAAGCGAAACGAAAAACAACACCACAAAAACAGGATCGAGAAAATAATCAACCTGCCCGAGATTTTCCACTGCGGTGTGCCATCTGCGGCTGATGATGCCGAGGATGCCGAACGTTGCTCGCAGGGTTTGCCAGTCAATTTCTTTTCCGTAGGAATGGAAATCTTCATACGTTGTCAGGAACGCGGTCTTCGCCGGGCCGGATGGAAACAGTACGTGCAGTTCTGTGTAGTTCATAACCATCAACGGCGATAAAACCAATAAATGGATTCCAATTACTGCAGCTGCGAGGATAAATTTGTTTTTCCAAGTTGTTGAAGCAAGCAAAATACAAATTACGAGTGTGCCTAAAAGGAGAATATCATCTTGCCGAATCAGATTGGCGAGTCCGGTAAAGAGCGCGGCAAGAAAAAAATATTTTGGCTCTTTGAATCCCCTCATCATAAAGTAGATTGAAACTGCGCCAAACGCGCCAGCGAAGATAATGGCTTCAGTCGTCGTCGAAAACCAGACTTGGAATGGCGAAAAGAATGTAAGTATGCCGGTCAGTGCGCCGATTTTGATGGAACCGGAAAAATATTTTCCCGCGAAAAACCCGGCAATTGACGGGATAATGCCAATCAGAATCGGTGCGATCAACGCGGCGTGAATTGTCTTGCCGAACAAAATCATCGGGATGACGATCAGATATGATGCAGTGGGATTCCAGAAATCGCCAGCGTAATGTGGAAGCGGTAAAAGTCCGCTGAAAAAATAGACGATGTAATCAATGACTGGACCCCGGCCATTCGCAATATTTTTTGCAACCGTGTAATAAAACGCGGAGTCACCATGACCGGGCATCTGCGCGAAGCTGGCGAGATAGAAACGTAAAATAAGGCCGGCGATTAACCCGGCCACAAATAACCAAAACCAAAATCGTTTTTCTTTCGTGTCTGTTTCTACAACGCCCATGCTAGCATCAGTCCGAAGATGGCGACGATCAATCCGATGTGAAGCAAAAGATTGCTGGTTACAAGCCAGCCTATCGGACTAAGCGGTGAAATCAAAAATTGCAAAACGAGATTGATAAGGATGAGCACAATTCCAATAATGGGCAGCAGCCCTTTGCGATGTGCGAGATATTCTGAAAGCCGATCAAGTAATTTGGACATCAGATTTCCTCCTCTTCGGGTTCGGGTTGGTCGTTTGATATTTGCCATTGCGAAAACTGTGCAGCGAGTCGTCCGGGGATGCGTCCCTGCATCAATACACCGCCACGCTCGTGCTCGATGCGCTCCACTTGTCCGCTTTCATGGAATAAAGAAATGAGCGCGCCTTGTTGATATGGAAGACGGACAAGGATCGGCGTGTACGTTTCATATAATTCTTTTTGGATCAAATCCAAAAGATCAGGCAGACCGATCCCTTTGCGCGCCGAAATGGCAACCGACTTCGGATATTGACGAACCGTCTCACGCGCGACTTCGGGCCGGCTGAGGCGATCTATTTTATTCAGCGCCGTGACGGCTGGGATGTGCCCCGCGCCGATTTCTTCCAGCGTTTCCTGCACCGATTGATATTGATTCAACGCGTTGGCGTGTGAGATATCAACTACATGCAAAAGCAAATCCGCTTCGGCGATTTCTTCCAATGTGGCGCGAAAGGCGGCGACCAATGCCGTCGGCAATTTTTGGATGAAGCCTACTGTGTCGGTGAGCAAAGCTTGATAGCCACCGGGCAATTCAATTCGACGCGTGGTTGGATCGAGCGTAGCAAAAAGTTGATTGGCCACATATGCGTCCGCTTTTGCGACGCGATTGAGTAAAGTAGATTTGCCCGCGTTGGTATATCCGACCAATGCCACGGTTGGAATGCGCGAGCGCTTGCGTTGTGCGCGATATCTCATGCGGTGTGCGCGAACTTTTTCGAGTTCACGCTTCAGGTGCGCGATCCGCGTCCGAATGGAGCGCCGGTCCACTTCCAGTTGTGTTTCGCCGGGGCCGCGCAAGCCCACGCCGCCGACTGAGCCGGTTCGTCCGCCACCGCCACCAGCTTGTCGGGCAAGATGCGTCCATTGTCCGGTAAGACGCGGCAGTAAATATTCGTATTGGGCAAGCTCGACTTGCACCATTCCTTCCGCGGTGTGCGCGTGCTGCGCGAAAATGTCGAGGATCAAAGCCGTCCGGTCGAGCACGCGGGCGTTGACTCCCAGTGCTTTTTCCAATTCGCGTTGGTGGCGCGGCGAAAGTTCATCGTCAAAGATAACCACCTGTGCAAGCGTTTCTTCAGCCAGCGCTTTTAGCTCTTCGACCTTGCCAGGGCCGATGTATGTTTCAACATGCGGATGATCGAGCTTTTGCGTCAGCTCGCCAACGACTTCAAGCCCGGCTGTATCAGCAAGCAAGGCAAGTTCGGTGAGCGAATCTTCAAGCGATAAATTGTTTTTTTGCTGGTGGATTTCCACGCCGACCAAAAAGGCGCGCTCACGAGGCGGCTGTGTCGGTTGGGGGATTCTCTTTGCCATCGGGATCGGGTTGCGCTTTCTCCAATTTTCCAAAAAGCTTGGCGACCTTCGGGTCGGTCGCTTCAGTGCGGACGGGGATCAGGATGTGGAATTTCGAGCCGGGACATGTCTCTTCATCGCAGCCATCCGACTCGACCCAGATCGTTCCGCCGTGCGCCTCGATGATACCACGCGTGATGGGCAATCCTAAACCCGGGCCGCCGCCTTTGAATTTTGTCTTTCCACTGGAATGTAAATTGATGCGCCCAACCTGTCCGAATTTTTCAAAAATAGTAGTTTGGTTTTCTGGTGAAATGCCGATGCCGGTATCGGACACTGTAATTTCAATGAAGCCCGGAAGTGTCCGCCCATCAATCGTGACTTTACCGTGGTCCGGTGTATATTTGATCGCGTTGGTCAGCACGTTATAAAGAGCTTGATATAAGCGTTCGGAGTCTGCATAGATCCACAATTCGCTGCCATCGAAGTGTTTGAATTCCAAATCCAAATGCCGCTCGCGCGTTACGTTTTCAAGATCGCGTTGGAGAATTTCAAAAAGATGGCTGAGCCAAAGCGGTTGCATATTGAGCGAGAGCAGATTGTTGTCAATGACCGAGACATCAATCATGTCGTCAATGATCGCACGCAGACGCTGAATTCCGGTGTTGACTCCGGTCAGGAGCGTGTCAATTTGTTGATTGCCATCTTTCGATACACTATCGCGCATCATGGCTGCGTAGCCTTCGATGAGCGTCAATGGAGTTTTCAATTCATGCGCGGCAACCGAGATGAAGTTCGATTTGGTTTTATCGAGTCGTTCCAGCGCTTGTTTCATCTCGATGAGTTCATTCGAGATATAGTTCACGCGTGCTTCCATTTCGAGACGCGCCGTCTTTTCGAGCGCGTACGTGTAAAACGGCGTGATGGTCGTCAGCAGGTCGAGCGCATCCTGCTCGGCTAAATTCTCTATGGCGACATCGTTCGTGATCGAAATGATTTTGGTCAGCAGTTCCGAGACATTGTTTTTGGCTTGCTGCAAATCGGTCAATGTGGGCGAGCCGGTCCATTCGAGCAAGATCGAGTCCATCCATGCCGGGTTGCCGCTTGCCACGGCTTGCTCAAGACAATCATAAAAACGCGCAAGTTGTTGACCAAAAGGCTGACGCGTACTTGTGCCGCGTGCCATGCTGGTGGAAACGCGCTGTAACCATATTGTGCGGATTCTGGTTG
>JAJYOO010000058.1 GCA_021796155.1 Chloroflexota bacterium | reverse complement strand
TATAGTTGACAGTGCGTCCGTGGGCGACGCCGGCACGGAGGACAAACGACGTGCTGGGATTGTCAATGGGCAGTGGGGATGATAAAAAATCCCGCTCTTCTTGAGCGGGATTTTTGTTTGGTTTGTACTGCGAAAGAAAAGGGGATTATGTGTCTAAGGGAAGGTAGCCCCGACGGGATTTGAACCGTCGAAGCGTAACTGGGAATTATCGGTGTTCGGTGAACTAGAACTAAAATATCTTGTAAGATATTTTAGTTTGATTGACGCTTTGGATTGTATGTCGAAGGCTAGGGAATGTCAAGGACTTTGGTGAAGAAAACGCGAAAGTCGAGACAAATGTCCACTTATGTTCATCAGACCCCATTTGGCTCTGGGTCGTTTTGTTTTTATTGTAAGCTTGCCAATCTTCCGAACTTTCTATGAAACTCAGTTCAGCCACTTGATATTTGCTCAAAACGTGCTATGATTGTTTGTGATTGATTAATGAGCGATTATGAGCGATTTTATTCCAACGCCTGAGCGTCAAAAACAGATTGTTTCCCTGCTCGTACGCCAGGGACGGTTGAGCGTAACCGAAATCATGAAGCAGTTTTCAATCAGCGCGGCCACGGCGCGGCGCGATCTCGAAATGCTGGCTTCGCAAGGCAAGGCGCAACGCGTCCACGGTGGGGTGATTGCTGTTGATCAGGCGCCGCCCGAATTGCCAATCCTTGATCGCAAGAGCGAACAACCGGATGAAAAGACCCGCATTGGTCGTGCGGCAGCAGAACTAATTGCCGATAAAGAGACGGTGTTTCTCGGCTCGGGCACGACCGTGCTTGAAGTGGCGCGCAATTTGCGGGACCGCAAAAACCTGACGGTGATCACCAACTCGTTGCCTGTATTGAATACGCTTGCGGGCATAAAAGGGATTGCTGTCATTTCTTTAGGCGGGATGCTGCGCGACAGCGAACTATCGTTTATTGGACATCTCACTGAACAGGCATTGGCCGAAATCCGAGTGGACAAGGTTTTCATGGGGACTCGTGGGTTAAGCCTCGAACATGGTCTAACGAACGATTATCTCGAGGAAACACTAACCGACCGGGCCATTATTAAAATTGGACGCGAGGTTATCATCGTGGCTGACCACACAAAGGTGAATCGTGTTTCCACTGTGTTGTTAGCTTCCATCAAAAGCATTCAAGTTTTCGTGACCGATTTACAGGTGGATAAGAAGTTTGTTCAAGCGTTGAAGAGGCAGAAGATACAAGTAATCAAAGCTTAACAGGGTATTGCGCTGTTACTGGTAGAGCGTTCCGTTCGGAAAAGAGAGTTTATGCTGCTCGAAAACTTTCGCCCCCGTTCGAAGCTTGTTACCAAAATTATTTTGGTGGATAAACCGCGCTTCCCGGTCATTGACGCGCACAATCATCTCAAGGAACCGTTCGGTGGTGGCTGGGACAAAAAGCCATTAAGTGAGTTGTTGGATCGGCTTGATGAAGCAGGCGTGACTCATTTTATTGACCTTGATGGCGGCTGGGGCGAGGAGATTCTCTCTGCTCACTTGACATATTTCAAAGAGGGCGCACCGGAGCGATTCCAAATTTTTGGAGGCGTGGACTGGTCGAGGTGGGAAGGCATGGGGAATGGATTCCCTGAATGGGCGGCAAGCAGGTTGAAAGTCCAGAAAGATGCTGGCGCGCAAGGGCTGAAGATTTGGAAGGAGTTCGGTTTGCGTGTCAAGGATGACAAAGGGCAAGTGGTCAAAGCGGACGATGCGCGCCTGGATCCAATTTGGGAAACAGCGGCTCAACTAGGTTTGCCTGTTCTGATTCACGTCGCCGACCCGGTTGCCTTCTTTGATCCGATTGACGAGATGAATGAACGTTGGGAGGAGTTGGAACAAAATCCCGATTGGACTTTTACGAGTCCGCCGTTTCCCTCCTTTCTTGTGATCATGGATGGGTTGAAAAATATTGTTATGCGTCATCCACGTACAACGTTTATCGGTGCACACGTGGGATGCTACGGAGAAAATTTAACTTGGGTGGGGCAGATGCTCGATGATTGCCCGAATTATTACATTGATATTTCCGCGCGGATTGGTGAATTGGGGAGGCAGCCATACACCGCGCGGAAGTTTTTTATTCGATATCAGGATCGCATTTTGTTTGGCTCGGACGTGGGACCGGATTTGGATGCGTATCGCTTAAGTTATCGCTTCCTTGAAACAGATGATGAGTACTTCAACTATAACGTTGGCGAAATTCCTCAACAGGGACGCTGGTACGTGCATGGTTTGTATCTGCCTGACGATGTGCTGAAAAAAGTCTATTCAGAAAATGCAAAGAGAGTGCTGAAGATTGAATGAACTTGTTGGTCTCAATATGTCCCTTGCGATGCCCGGAATCACTCGAACAAATCACAAACTAACGAACTATCAAACTATGGAACCTACAAACTATCACACCTACAACGAAATAAAGAATCAAACTGAAGCATGGGCACAGGCCGTTGAAATGGCGCGCGCCATATCGTTGCCGGATTCTGCAAGATATGAGCAGGTTATTTTCACGGGATGCGGCTCGACGCATTATCTTTCTCTTGCCGCAGCCGCGTTGTACCAGGAATTAACGGGCCGCGCGGCGCGGGCCGTGCCGGCAAGTGAATTGCTGTTAAATCCGAAAACCATTATGGAGCGGATTGATCATTCGAGTTTGCTGGTTGCCATCAGCCGTTCTGGGACCACAACGGAAACGGTGAAGGCCGCGGAAAAATTCAAAAGCGATAAGCGCGGCGATGTAGTTGTCATCAGTAATTACGATGAGAAACTTTCGCAATTTGCGGATGTAAATGTCGTGATTGCCAAAGGGCAGGAAGAATCTGTCGCGCAGACGCGCTCGTTTGCTTCGATGTTCGTTGCCGCGTCGGCGTTTTGCGCACGTATGGCGAGACGCGCTGATTTGCTCGATGTAATGTGCGACCTGCCATGTGCGGGCGAGCAACTGATGACAAAATATGAATCCTATGCGAAAGAGATCGGCGGAAACCTGGACTTCGATAGATTTTATTTTCTTGGCTCGGGATCGCGTTATGGCTTGGCATGTGAAGCGAATCTCAAGATGAAAGAGATGACGTTGACACACAGCGAGCCATTTCATTTTTTGGAATTTCGCCATGGCCCGATGAGTATGGCGAATCAAAATGCCGTCGTGGTGGGATTGCTATCGGATGCGAATCGCGTTCACGAGGTGAAGGTGCTATCAGAGATGGAAACGCTTGGGGCAACGGTGGCCGCTTTGGGGGAGTCTGATGCGGACATCGTTTTTGAGTCAGCAGTTCCCGAAGCCATGCGCGGCGTTTTGTATCTTCCCGTTTTGCAATTGATGGCATTCCATCGCTCGCTGGCAAAAGGTTTGAATCCCGACCGTCCAACTAACCTGACGGCGGTTGTCAAATTGGAACTATGAAAAGGAGAGATGCATGAAAAGGTCACTGTTCGTTCTTGTGATTGCCAGTTTATTACTGGCAGGATGCGGAGGCGCAAAAACACCTGCGGCGAGCAACCAGCCTGTCGCAAGCGTGCCTGCCGCGAGCACCGCGCCCACGGAAATCAGCATGATGATGTGGGGTGACCCCGCGGAGCTGGATGTGTGGAATCAGATCGTGGCTGATTTCCATCAGGCGAATCCAAATATCACCGTGAAGGTGGAAGTCTCGGATTGGGATTCGTATTGGACGAAGCTGAAGACTCTGCTTTCGGCTGACACGCCGCCCGATGTCTTCGCGATGGATGCGCCTCTTTATCTGGACTATCAGAGTCGTGGCGTGCTATTGAATCTTCAGCCGTACCTCGACAAGAATCCCGACCTGCTGAACGGCGTCTATCCGCAAACACTTGAAGCTTACAAGACGCCCGATGGCATGTACGGTTTGCCGCGCGATTTCCAGACTGTTGTTCTCTTCTACAACAAAGATATGTTCGATGCGGCGGGCGTGGCTTATCCAACTGCGGATTGGACGTATAACGATCTTCGCACTGCGGCAAAGTCGCTGACCAAAGTTGGAGCCGATGGAAAAACAACGCAATATGGTTTCTATTCTGATTTGTGGGATATGGAATTGATTTGGAGTGAAGCCTTGTGGGCATATGGCGGCGATGTCATCAACGCTGACCATACTAAGACTCTCATCGGCGAAGCGAAGGCGCTCGACGCGTGGCAGTTGTTCCATGACATGATGTTCGTGGATAAATCCTGGCCAGATACAACGACAGCTGGCGAGTACGGCGGCGATCCATTCCTGGCTGGCGTTGCTGCCATGACAACGATCGGTCACTGGGCTGTGCCTGGTTACGCGGAAGTGAATTTCAAATGGGATGTTGCGCCGATGCCGAAAGGTCCTGTGGCCCAGGCAACCAGCGTCAACAGCGCAGGCTTTGTAGTTGGAAAGGCTTCCAAGAATCCCGACGCGGCTTTCGAGTTCCTCAAGTATGTATTGAGTGAACCTGCACAGAAGCGCCTGGCAGAACTTGGTTTTGCCTGTCCTGTACTGAAGTCGGTGGCAGAGAGCGATTCGTTCCTGAAGCAAAGCACTGCAATCAACCAACAGGTCTTCCTTGATTCATTGACCTTTGCTCACATGAAGCCTGTATTCAGAGGCTACGATGAATGGTCGAGCACCATTGGTGACGGAATGGCTTCCGTTTGGACAGGTGAAGCAGAACTTGGTCCGACACTGGATACGGTTGTCCCAGCCGCGGACGAAGTATTGACAAACAATCAATAAACTTTCTCTCATCCTTTTGCCCCTCTCCCAAAGCTTGCCTTGAGCGAAGTTGGATGATTGAGAGAGGGGTTGGGGTGAGGCGGGAGATTTCATGGAATACGGCCTCCGGCCTCTTGGCCGCGAAAGGTTCTGGCTGTGGATGTTGCTGACGCCGACGCTCATCGGTTTGATATTCGGTGCGCTCGGCTCCGTCCTTGCGACGGTGGTATTAAGTTTTGCCAATTGGGATTTGCTCACGCCTCCCACCTGGGCGGGATTGGTCAATTATGTCAATCTGTTCAATGACGCAAAACTTTTGCTCTCGTTGACCAATACCATCAAGTTCTCTGCGATGTATGTGCCCGGCGTCGTCATTATCTCTCTGTTGGTGGCAGTCTTTATGAATCGAAAAATTCGGGGTGTGAGTCTGTTTCGCACCGCGTACTTTTTGCCTGCGGTAACATCGGCGGTCGCCACCGCACTGGTCTGGAACATGATTTATGGAAAAGATACAGGCATCCTCAACTTCATCTTTGAACGTCTTGGGATGCAGCCCGTATGCTGGCTTTGTACCGAGAATGCCATGTACGCGGTGGTCATCGTCAACATTTGGGGAGCCATTGGCGAAGGCATGATTATCTTTCTGGCGGGCCTGACTGCGATCCCGCGTGAATACTACGAAGCGGCTGAAATGGATGGGGCCAATGGATTCCATCAATTCTTCAACATTACGGTGCCGCTCATCACGCCCAGCATTTTCTTTCAGACCTTGATTTCCACGATCAATGCTTTCCAGGCCTATGACTACATCTACATGCTCACACGCCGTGGACAGGGCGATAGTTCCGTGCCGGTGGTCGTCTTCTCGATCTATCGCAACGCATGGAACTTCTTCAATTACGGCGGAGCCAGCGCGCAAGCTATTGAACTGACGGTCATTGTTGCAGCTCTGATGGCGCTTTATTTTTGGCTGGAGCGGCGCTATGTGGTTTATGAATGAGACTCATCATGACGAAACAAAATCAGAAACTCATTCTTGATATTATTTCCTACGCCCTTCTTTTGCTCGGCGCGGTCCTGATGGTCGGCCCGTTTTTGTGGATGGTCTCCACTTCCTTCAAGTTACCCGGAGATCAATTTACCAAAACCCTCATTCCGCCCACGTTCACTCTGGATAACTTTCGCGAGTTATTCTCCGTCGACATCAACTTCCTTTTGCTCTTTTGGAATAGCGGATATATCTCCCTCCTGATCACAGTGGGTCAAATGATCACCTGCGCCATGGCGGCCTTTTGTTTTGCCGTTGTCAGGTTCAAGGGACGCAACCTTCTCTTTACTGCTCTGCTTTTGACGATGCTGATTCCGCCGCAGGTGACTCTCATTCCAAACTTTATCATTTTCAAATATCTGCATCTGATCGGGACGAGCGTTCCGCTCTGGCTCCCCGCATTCTGGGGAGGCGCTTTCGGAACTTTTCTCCTCCGACAATATTTCCTCACGATCCCGCGCGACCTCGTAGACGCCGCGCGCGTGGATGGCGCTTCGCTCCTCCAGATCTTTTGGAAGATTTACATGCCGCTTGCCAAGCCTGCTCTTGCGGCATTGGCTATCTTTACATTTCAAGGCGCATGGAATGATTTGCTGCATCCGCTAGTTTATATGCCGTCCGTACCAAATACGATGCTGACAGTTGGGCTGGCTTTCTTCCAAACGCAGATGACTCACGGCGGCAAGTTCACGGTTTTGATGGCAGGCGCATTGATCAGTGTTCTGCCGCTTGTCATTGTTTTCTTCTTCGCTCAAAAGCAATTCATCGAGGGAATTTCCTTGAGCGGCGTGAAACGTTAACATGAACTCTGGAGAAATTACATGACCAAAATTACTTTCATCGGTGCGGGCAGTTTGGGCTTCACAAACGATTTGGTACGCGACATCCTCACGTTCCCGTTGCTGGAAGACGCAACCATTTCGCTCATGGACATCCATGCCGAGCGGCTCGAATGGGCGAAGAAGGGCGTGGAAAAATTGGTCACGGCGAGCCGCTGTCCAGTCCGAGTCGAAGCGACGCTGGATCGCGCCGAGGCGCTCAAAGGCGCGGATGTCGTCCTGACCACGATTCTCGCGGGCAGCACGGAAGTCTGGCGGCACGACATTGAAATTCCCAAGAAATATGGCGTGGATGTCAGTGTCGGTGATACGCGCGGCCCATCGGGAATCTTCCGCTTTTTGCGGACGATCAATCCCATGCTGGACATCGTGCGCGACATGGAAAAGTATTGCCCGAATGCAGTACTGTTGAATTACACCAATCCAATGGCAATGCTGTGTGCCGCACTCCAGCGACAAACATTTATTCAAGTCACAGGGCTTTGTCATTCCGTGCAAGGTTCCGCAATGATGCTGGCGGAATGGATCGGCGCGCCGTTCGACGAAATTGATTATCTCTGCGCGGGGATCAATCATCAAGCCTGGTATCTCGAATACAAGTGGAATGGGAAGGACGCGTATCCGCTGATTCGCAAAGCCATCATGGAGCGGCCCGAAATATATAACGAAGAAATTGTCCGCAATGAAATGTATCTGGCACTTGGATATTACGTGACCGAATCAAGCGGGCACAACTCCGAATATAACTGGTGGTTCCGCAAGCGCCCAGACTTGATCGAAAAATATTGCACGCATGGCACTGGTTGGAATCCTGGCGAGTACGCGTATATTCTCAAAGAGTATCAACACAACGAAGCAACATGGAAGGATCAAGTCAAGACACAGCTCGATAAGCCGCTTACCGCTGATGATTTGAAGCGCGAATACGAATACGCCGCTTACATTATCAATGCACTGCGAGGCGGTGAGATGTTCAAGTTCAACGGTAACGTCCGCAACACGCATCTCATCACCAACCTGCCCGAAGGCGCGTGCGTGGAAGTTCCAGTTGTAGTGGATAAGGCAGGTTTTCATCCCATCCATGTTGGCGCACTTCCGCCTGAATGTGTGTTGCTTACACAGCTCTCCAGCGGAATCGAGGAGATGGCGATCAACGCCTCCATCGAGGGCGATCCCGTGGCGGTTTATCGCGCCATCTGCCATGACCCGCTAACGGCATCCGTGCTTTCGCTCGCTGAAATCCGCCAGATGACGAATGAACTCTTTGAGAAGCACAAAGAGTATTTGCCGCAGTTCAAACATTTCAAAGTTTGATCGTTGGGGTAGTGGTCGATTTGTAAGTGATGGAGATTTGCTCTGCTCGGTTTTGGAACGCGAATGACGCAAATGGGCGAATTTCACGAATACATCAAGAAGAAATTCGCGGCATTCGTCTATTCGCAAAATTCGCGTTGAGGTTCGTCGCTTACTTTGTACTACTCCATCGCTGGCGCTTTCCGACTTTTTAAGGAGGTGATTGCTATTTTTTGGCTTGGCAAACCTGAATCCGTTCGCGTGGCGGGGTGCGCTCCGTGAGTATCCATGTCCCTGTCAGGCACACCATAAGGCGGTGTCGTGGATACCTTTCTCGTAGAGGAGATGCAGTATGAATCGCATGAAGGTTTTCTCAACTGTTCTGCTGGCTATTGTTTTGTTTGCCAGCGCATGGATGGTGAATTCGAACAACGCACAGGCCTCACCGCTCAACGCACGCAGGACTCCCGTGCCTACTTTGACCCCCACACCCATTTCGACTCTCCCACCTGGCAATTATTATGTCTCGGTCAACGGCTTGGACGCGAATCCTGGCACGCTTGCTTTGCCGTGGCGTCACATTCAATATGCAATGGATCGAGTTGGCGCGGGCAGCACGATCAACGTGATGAACGGAGTCTATAACGAAATGGTGGCCTTCCCGAGGTCTGGGACGAGCGGGAATTATATCGTCCTGCAAAACTACACGGGACACGCGCCCATCATTGACGGCACGGGACTTCCCATCAGCGGCGAGGTCGGACTCGTAACCATCGAGAACAAACAATACGTCAAGCTGATCGGGTTCGAAATCCGCAACCTGAAAGCGGGCGGAGTATCGTCCGCTTTTCCGCAGGGAATTTCCGTGCGCGGCAACGGCGCGTTTATTGAGATCCGCAACAACAAAGTGCATGATGTCGAAAATAGTTGCAGCCGCTGCGGAGCGCATGGCATCGCGGTCTATGGGCGCGATCCGCTGGCTTCGATTCACGACATCCTCATTGATGGGAATGAAGTCTATAACGGGCAATTCGGTTGGAGCGAATCGCTGGTACTGAATGGCAACGTCGAATTCTTCACCGTGTCGAACAACATCGTCCATGATAATGATAACATCGGCATTGATATGATCGGGTACGAGGGCGAGAATCCCGATCCTGCGGTTGACCGCGCTCGCGATGGGACAGTTGTCGGCAACCTTGTATACAACATTAACTCCTACGGGAATCCTGCATACGGCAATGAACGCAGTGCCGATGGTATTTATGTGGATGGCGGCACGCGCATTGTGATCGAGCGCAACACCGTGCATGATTCCAATATCGGTGTTGAGTTGGCAAGCGAACATGCTGGCCGCGACACGAGCTACATTACAGTCCGTAACAACTTCCTGTATAACAATACGCAGACTGGCATTGCCTTCGGCGGTTACGATAAGCGACGTGGCAGCACGCAATATTGTGTGATCGTCAATAACACGCTTTACAACAACTTCACACAGCGCGATTGGGGCGCGGAGTTGTATATCCAGTTCGACACGCGTTACAACATCGTCAAGAACAACCTGATCTATGCCAATGATGCGCGGCGCTTCATCGAAAGCTGGAGTCCGACCATGACGGCCAACGTGGTGGATTACAACTTGTACTACGCGGCGGGCGGTGGGACGAACGGCACTTGGATTTGGCAGAACGTGACCTACAACATCTTCGCAGACTATCAAAACGCAACTGGGAATGATGCAAATGGTCTGGCGGGAGTTGATCCTTTGCTGGTCAATCTAGCAACGCCCGACCTGCATTTGCAGTCCGTGTCGCTTGCCATTGACCGCGGCCAGAACATCACTGAAGCTGGCCCACTCGATATTGACGGTCAGGCGCGCATTCAGGGTAACGCGATTGACATCGGAGCAGACGAAGTCAGGTAATGCATCAGATAATGGATAAATGAAAAGAGGATGGGCCAAGCATCCTGTCCTCTTTTCAAAACTCATAACCATTGATGAAAAACCTTTCCATTGGAAAATTTCGCGGGCTTCAACAAATTTCATCCCGTCGCGGGACTATCACGGCTCTTGCGTTGGATCATCGCCAGAACCTACGCAAAGCCAATCCGATCTTTGCAAACGATGAAGAACTATC
>JAJYOO010000057.1 GCA_021796155.1 Chloroflexota bacterium | reverse complement strand
ACACTGACGATCCCAGCATGAACATGAGACTGATTGTAATTTCATAGGTCAGCGATAAATCGCCGACCAGGTCATCGGTGCGTGTGAGTTCAATGGGGGCGCGTTCGAAATCATCTAAAACAAGCAGGATATCTAAATCTGAACCCTCTTTATAATCCCCGCGCGCATATGAACCGTACAGATACAGCCCTTTGAGACGTTCTCCATATAAACGGTTTAATCCCTCCTTGAGTTCTTTGAGCAATTTGCTGATATCAATTGGCATCGAATTGCTCCCACTTTATCTTACCGTATTTTTCTCTGCTCGGCGCAACGATTATAGCTTGATGATTATTTGCCTAAGCTATTTTCTTATTTCTTCCAACTTCCCTCTGTTATAATCCCATCCCGAAAGGCAAAAAATGCTTCAGAAATTTGTGAGTGTCTTCGGGGGCGACCCCAACAAACGTACAGTTGAAAAATTAGCCCCGATTGTTGATGAGATCAACGCGCTCGAGCCGGAATTTGAGAGGCTCAGCGACGAGGCTTTGCGCGCCAAAACGGATGAGTTCCGCGCAAAACTCACCTCCCTTTCATCCCCCCCAGCGGGGGGGAAAGAGGGGGATTCGGAGAAAATGGGGAGGGACGAGCAGGAGCAAGTCGAAAAAGAACTTCGCCAGGCAGAACAGGATGTTTTGGAAGAAATTCTGCCTGAAGCTTTTGCGGCTGTGCGCGAAACGTCTAAAAGAACAATCGGCCTCCGTCAATATGATGTGCAAATATTGGGCGGAGTCATCCTGCATCGCGGCAGCATCGCCGAGATGCTCACAGGCGAGGGCAAGACGCTGGTCGCCACGCTTCCACTTTATCTCAACGCGCTGACCGGACGCGGCGTGCACCTCGTCACGGTCAATGATTATCTGGCGCGGCGCGATGCACGTTGGATGGGGCCCATCTTCCATTTTCTAGGGTTGAGTGTCGGCATTTTGCAGATGGCGGCTGTGACCGAGAACGGCCAGAAGGCTTTCATCTATGATCCAGAGCGGGAGTCGCCGCATGAAGATCAGCATCACCTGAGACTTGTGGATCGCGTCGAGGCCTATGCGGCGGATGTCACCTATGGGACCAACTCCGAATTTGGCTTTGACTATCTGCGCGACAACATGGCCTCGCGCCTGAGCGACCGCGTCCAGCGTGGACATCATTATGCCATCGTGGACGAAGTAGATAATGTGCTGATCGACGAAGCGCGCACGCCGCTTATCATCTCCGGCCCGGCCTCGGGCGATTTGGAGTGGTACGGCAAAATGGCGCAGATCGTCAAGCAGTTGAAGGAAGAAGATTACGAAGTCAACGAGAAGGACCGCGCCGTCAATTTAACGGAAGTCGGCGTCAGCCACGTTGAAGCCCTTTTGGGGCAGCCCATTATGGATCCGGAGCGACCCGAAGACGTCACGCCTGAACAGGCGCGTCTGACCGGTTATCTCGAACAAGCCATGCGCGCCCAGCATTTGTTCAAACGCAACAAGGAATATCTCGTGCAGGGTGGCAAGGTCGTGATCGTGGACGATTTCACCGGACGCCTCATGCCCGGACGCCGCTGGTCGGATGGGCTGCATCAGGCTGTGGAAGCCAAGGAAGGCGTGCGCGTCGAGCCGGAGAACGTGACCTACGCGACCATCACCCTGCAAAATTATTTCCGCATGTACAAGAAGCTGGCGGGCATGACCGGCACCGCGCTGACCGAGTCGGAAGAATTCAGCAAGATTTACAAGCTCGAAGTTTTTCCCCTCCCGACCAATTTGGAATATCAGGCGTATGGCAAGAATGCCGCGCTGATCGAAGTCAAGAAAAAAGACGAAGATAATTATCAGTACGCGTATTATGCGCGCACTGACGACCCTGAACAGAAGCCGGTTCTCTTCCGCCGCAAGGATTATCCCGATGTGATCTACCGCACGGTGGATACCAAACTGCGCGCCATTGTGACGGAGATCGTGCGTTACCACACGCTTGGACGCCCGCTGTTGGTGGGGACAACCTCGGTCGAATCATCGGACCGTTTGTCGGCTCACCTGAAAGCCGACATGATCCGGCGGCTGATGCAAATCCTGCTCGTGCGTCACGGTTGGATGAAGGCCAACAATCGCGAAGAAGACGGGCGGCTCATTCCCGAACTGCAACCGTTCAACGAACCGATCGAGACCATCACACCCGATGCGCTGCGAAAATTCGGCGCGACGTTTGGCATGACGAACATCAGCCTTGATGATCCGTCGAACCTTTCTGCGATTCTCGAAATTCTCAATTTGCCGGAAAGCGCCTTGTCCCGTTTGAAGTCTGTATTTCAGGGCGGAGTTCCGCACCAGGTTTTGAATGCGCGCAAGCACACGGAAGAGTCTCAGATCATCGCCGGCGCGGGCGCGTTCGGCGCGGTGACGATTGCCACCAACATGGCCGGCCGCGGTGTCGATATCAAACTTGGCGGCGAGATCGCTGAAGAAGTACTCTCGGCTGTGCATCGCGTTCTGCGGCGCGCGGGCCATGTTGAGCCGTCAGACCTTTCGCTCGAGGAACGCCGTCAGGCTTTGTTGAAAGTCGATCCTGAACAATATGGCCTTTACGAAGGCGAAGTAAAACTTTTCCTGCAATATTTCGAAGACATGGAACGTGTGCGTGAGTTGGGCGGTTTGCACGTCATCGGCTCGGAACGCCACGAAGCGCGCCGCATCGATAATCAGTTGCGCGGCCGCTCCGCTCGTCAGGGCGACCCCGGCTCGTCGCGTTTTTATCTTTCGTTACAAGATGATCTGATGCGCCTGTTCGGCGGCGATCAGGTCAGCGGATTGATGGAGCGTCTCAAAGTGGACGATGCGCTTCCGCTCGAAGCGCGCCTGGTGAGCGGCATCATCGAGTCGTCACAGGGACGCGTCGAAGGCGCCAACTTTGATGTCCGCAAACATTTGCTCGAATACGATGACGTGCTCAACAAGCAGCGCGAACAGATCTATTCCCAGCGTGACCGCGTCTTTACCAAGGAAGATTTGACCGAAGATGTGGCCGAGATGTTGGAAGTCGAAGTCGGGAAGCGCGTCGAACTTGGATTGACCGACGAAGAAGGCCCGTGGAAATTGATCGCCTGGCTCGAAGGAGTCCAGCCGCCGTTTGAGACAGAAGGCCGCCTCTTCCCGACCTTTGGGCTGGCTCTGATTCTCGAAGAGTTAAATAAATCTGACCCTTCGACAGGCTCAGGGCAGGCGATCCGCCGCGCCATCCTCGACGTGGTTTCACGATCCATCGAAGTGGAGCAATCTCACACGCAGCGCGCCATCGAAGCGTTGGTGGATAAAACAGAGGAAGGTCTCGACGCACAAATTGCCGAGCGCACCGATGCGTTGGACGCATTCTTTGAAGGCTTGCGCGATTCAACTGAACCGATCCGCGCTCCGAAAGTTGCAGAAGAACTAAGTGGATTGATCCGTCTTCCGCTGCGTCTAAACGGCGAACAGTCCCGCTTACTGGCGGACGATCCGATGGAATTCAAAGACTGGCTGGAGACTCATGTCGAAGAGCAGTTGATCTCATTGAACGCCAGCCGCGTCGTCGGCGCGATCGAACACAGACTCGGCGAACCGGTGGGAGGCAAGATCGAGGCGGCGAATTGGGACGATGTGGCCGATATAATTTTGTCTGCGGCCAAAGATTTAATGCGGCGTCAGCATGAACGTATCAAAGCGCAGGTCGAGCGCGACATTGATACGTTGTTCCAGCGCGAAAAAGCTGATGACGATACCAGCAAAATGCGCGTGTTGATGTCGCTGTCGCAGGGCGCACGCACGGTTTTCGATCAGCGCACACATCGTCAGGTGCGGCAGGTGTTCAACCGCTTTAGCTATATTTATTATGCGGCGCAATTACTTGAAAACCGCAACGCCGAGGATGTGACTGACGCGGTGCTGGAGCATCTTGAGAAAGCCGAGGCTGCTTTGCAGACGGCCTGGGGTCAGGGCGAGTATGCCCGTTTGAGTCAAAACGCCACCCGCCTGGCGGATTTCGGTCCTGCCGCAAAAGTGTTCGGCGAGGAAAGACAAAATGAAGCGGTGGCCGCTTTGAGCGAGTCCGAGCGTGAGACGTTGATCCAGGCCATCGGTTCATACATCCTGAACGAAGTCAAACGGCAATTGCTGCTCGGCGCGATATCCGAATTATGGGTCGAGTATTTGACAAAGGTCGAGGCGTTACGCGTCTCCATCGGCCTGGAGGCTTACGCCCAACGTGACCCGCTGGTACAATACAAAGGCAAAGCATCCGAGTTGTTCCAGCAATTAGTGGCGGATGTGCGCTCTGCTGTGATCGGGCGCGTTTTCTCTTACCAGCCGCCCCGTAACGAGATTGCACACCCGGAAGTGGATAAAACGCCTGCCGAGACACTGGCGCAGACTCCGCAAGTTGCAAGCGGGAAGAAGAGGCGAAGGCGGCACTAAAAATTTATTCCTGCTGGTAATCTTTGGATACTACATTTTGTTAGGTACGAGATTAATTGGGACCCCACATTTTATGTAACTCTTAGACTTTAATTTTTTCATTGTTTTCACAAAATAGCATTTCGGGTTTTGATGAATCGATTGCAGTAAATGGAGGAAACCATGAAAACAAAATTTGAAAAAGACGATGTCTCAAAGTTCAGGAAATTTGTTCGGGAGAAAAGATTTAATCAGCCTAGATATGAGGAATATGTCAAAGCGTTATTAGTTCGCTTGGAAAATGGCGATACACTGCCAATTGAGCTTGTTCTTGCCAAGGGTGAGGAAAAAGATGGTTCAACGCCTTTAGACAGTGTTGGCATAGGAAAGACAGATTTCACTTATTTCATAACTAATTATTATAGAAATACTATGCAACAAATTAATGTCTTGGCGTTTCCTGATATTTTTGATCAAGTAGCAAGAGGGCGAAATTTCTATAGCTCTATCTTTGTGCCCGAGGTGTTGCGCTTGACAAGGAAACCCTCGGACCGATTAAAAGACTCTGTTTATTGGCTAGGAATAGCATTAAGATCGTTTTTTGTTAGAGCCTTGTTGTTATTAAGAATAAATATTTTGCTTACAGTCACTTTATTAGCATTTATCATCGGCGCTATATCTGTTGATGACATTTTTAAGTACCAATCAGAATTGATAAAGTTGATTTCGCAAGTTGCGACACCTGTTGTTTTGATATTGCTGATTATAGGTTGGCTTTTCATTGTATGGGACAAGGTTTATAAAGATGAAAAACTTTTGCTTGAATGGAACGAGAATTCACTAAAGGATTTGCAACGCACATTTCAAATTGAAGCTGCCAATGTCTCGCCAATGGAGATTGCAGAACGATTGGGTAAGGATATTACATTGGTCATCATTGATGATGCTAACCAAATCGATGCACAAAGCTTGAGTAACCTGATTGAGTTAGTATCTTTGCCGAAAAACAGTTTGTTGAAACGCAAAACTAAAATTGGGCTCGTTTTGATTTGCGATACATTGCGAGATGAGACTTTGGGTGGTGATCAGAAGAGCGTTTATGAGCAATTAAGCGAGTTTAGATGCAAGCGAAATAACTGGCTTTGTTTTGATTTATTCCCCCCATCTATCGATGAAGTTGAATGGTATTTATGGGGATTTTATAACGACGATAAACCTTGGAGTAATGTAAAGAGACTAATTGCTATACAGCCAGCTATTCGGGCTAACTCAGGTTTTTTGATGCAATTTTTATATGATGAGATAGCGATATTAGAAAATGACAAAAGCAGCTTAAAAGACACAGATTTTGAAGAAATTTATCGTGACTATCAATCTTTCTCTAGCGAATATAAACTTCATGCAGAAAGAATTTTGAGCAGGATACCTAGCGATTCCATAAACCCATGTAAGGAGCTTTTGAAATATGTGCTTGCATTTGAATCTCCTATAAAGAATTTTGAAATCATAAACATGTTGATGGAGGATGATGGTTTCTCCAACATAAAATACATAGTGAATTTATTGTCTGATAGCCAGATTATAAAAACTTTCGATGGTGATTATGTCTTTGCAAAGCCATCCGAGAAGAATACCTTACTGTTAAATTGGTCAGAATGGAAGGAAAACGCCTCGGCTTATTACTCCAAGGTTTTTAAGAAAATACACGATTATTCGTCTCACCGCAAACTGGTTGACAATCCTTTGATGGCAAAAAAATGTCAACCCAGCGATTTAATAGTAGATACTTTGTGGCGTGAAGCTGACGCATTATGGTTTTACGGGGGGAATGCCGATATTCAAACTGCTATTGAGTATTATGGGCTTGAATCTGGTGCGCTCGCTAAATGGTATCAACTTTTTGCCAAAGATGTAAAAAACAACAATGTTTTGAATGAAAATTTCTATTGGCGCGTAAAGGCAAAAAACTCACCTTACCGATATGAGACAAATCGCAGTGTTCGTTCAGAAAGTTTTATCGGAGACCTCTTACAAGTTGCGGCATCACTATATTTTTCGGCTGGTGAATATGATAAGGCTTTCTATATTTTAAATGAATTATGGAGCGAAATAAAACGTTCCTGTTGGAATTCATCAGAAGTGACAGATAAGATTAAGAATAGAGTAAAGGATGCTGATACAAAAATTCAACTCCAGTTGTCAGAGTATCTTCTCACAGGACCTGTGCTTATGAAAAATTGGGAACTGGCTCGCCGTGTTGCAGATTCGATTAGTAAAGACAACTCTTCTATCGATACAATGTATTTTGTAGAATCGATTCTGTGGCGCATTAACTACTTTCAGAGTCGGGGCATAGGAAATCTACCTTCCTCTTTGTCTCTTATTCGACAGCCAAATCTAAACAAATTAAACAAACATAAGAATGTAAAAACCATAGCACCGGATTTAATTATCTCACAAATAAGTTTATCATTTCTGACGGACTGTATGCGATACATGTCACTAGCTTCTGAAAATAAAACAGCTATTTCAGAGTCGCTGGAACAGATTAAGTCGATGTTTCCTGATGTTGAGAGAAATATAAGCCTGTTTGAAAACCAAATTAACAAATCGTTGCAAACCCCGTACCCTTTGGTGGATTCGTCATTCTACCCCATTGCTGATACTGAGGTTCAAGTGTTGATTCATAAGGGATTATATTATTATTACTACGGTGTTGTTCTTTTTTATGAATATGTGCAGAAAATGGATACCAACAAGTCGCTTTTTGATGTTTCTGCACTTGGAAAATCTATTAGTGAATGTTTTGAACTCTCTGAGTTAATTTGGAATAATTATGATCCTTCTAAAGTTGAGCTAGCTTGCTCCCCCCAAGTTCTTGCCGCTAAGAAATCTATCTCAGATTGGTATGGAAAATTTCTCTACTCGGAAAATCCTAAGAGACACGAACTGCAAGACCTTGACCGTAATATTAAAGATGCATTAGGGAGATTTTTACGGGAACTTGAAAAAAATTATTATAGCGAAGCATTGGGAATGTTGAGGTTGGCAAGCGATTTAGCCTCGATAAAACTACAAAGATATGATGAGACGCAAGCCGATTATTATCAGGCGCTTATATTAATAGAGCTGATTTTTGTTGACCAACAACTTGGATTAAAGAATAATTACCTTGAATGGCTTAGTGGATTGATAGGACGAGTTGAGGCTGGCGCTAAGTATTATGTGTGTGGATATTCAGTTGATAGTCTTCGATTCCATGTTCGTATTGCCGAATCTATTGGCGAAAGATGGTTTGAATCGGCATATCAACATTATGAAATCAGCCGAGCTATTTGCGACAAGTTGGAAAATTGCTTACCAAGCATTGTAAAAGGGCAAATAGTTTCTCATCAATTGGATTTGGTTGGCAACATGGGAGCGTTTGTGCAGCCAGATCAGATTCTCCTTTTGGCAAATCAAGCATTAGAAATCCTAAATGCGTATATGGGCGAGGGCATAACAAAGGATAATTTAGAATTTTATAAGGCAAAGATTCGTTGGTGGATTGCTGAAGCTTGTGCCCGATTAGCCACAAATGATGCTGAGAGTTTCAACAAGTATTTTGAAAATGCTAAGCAACATATCAATTGGATTGAAAGACAGAGCAAAGATAATCCCAAAGTAAAAAAAGTTTATATTCCTAAAATGAAGCAGGTCCAATCTAGATTTTATTTTATTCAAGGTGATAGTCGGAAAGCTGTTGCCATGTTGAGAGAAGCTTTAGATGAGTTTGGCGATGATCTTCTCGAACAAATCCAAACCCTTGAAATGATAGTAAGCGTTGGTCTAGAGAGTCTGCGGCGTAGTAAAGATAAAAAGGAATTTGAAGTCTATTGGGGAAATCTATTGAATTTCCGCACACGATTGACGCAAGCCCGAAGTGTGATTGAACAACAAAATCGTCGAGATATGTTGTATTTCATAACCGCGGAAGGGTCTGTTACGTTTGCTCGCACTGTGCTGTCTACTAGCATTCGAAGCGATATGGAATTAGCTAATTCAGCTCTTGACTTTTGGGTATTTGGGATTAAGGGGTTTTTATCATGGAGAATGGCAGGAAGGGCAGCCATTCAACTTAAGGCTTTGAAGGTTTTAATCTCCGAGATGGTTTCGCTACAACTACCTGTTGAATTTGACGATTTAATTAGGCAATGCGTGATTAGCTGGGACCCTCGACGTGAATTGACGGACAAAGTGGAAGTAGAAAAAGCACTCGGTGCTCTGGTTGGAAAAAATGTGAATATCCAAGATATGCTAGCACCGTCTGACGATAAAATAGCAGCAATTACTCAGGCGCAGATGTTATTATCGAGGCCAACGCCCGATATCGAGAATGCATACTTGATATTAATTGATAAATTCGAAGCCGTTGATGTCAATAATCCTGTTTCAGAGGATGTTGATTTAGTTAGATTATTAATTGTGTGCTGTAAAGATAAAAATTATGAAAAGGTGAGAGAATACAGTCATTTGTTCGTGACATTATCTAATTCCCTTGCAAGTAAAGTGTATTTAGAAATTGCAGATGCCTTCTCACATTCTCCTGAGATTTGTGATAGGTACTTGCACATGGCGGCAATTGTAGGCGACAATAAGTTCTCAGATGATGCGAACCGAAGAATTGCTCAGACTCTTAATAAAGAGGGGATAAGGAAGCCCGACTTAACTAAGGATGATTTAGAGAAGACAAACTATACAAGGTTGATGGAACTCTCTGTTGAAGAATATGACATCACAGAGGCTTTCAATCTGCTTTTCCTTTTTGAAAATGAGTTGCGACGCCTTATTGCGTATCAATTTAATCAGCATACTGGTTGGTGGAAAAAAGGTATTCCAAGTGATATTTATGAAAGAGTGGCTAGAGAAAATGGCGAGCATATTAAAGGTGTCGAACTCTTGAACAGTATTACGCTTGGTGATTTATTTAGGATTATTCTTTATGGAGATAATTGGAATCAAATATTCAGTACAATTTTTCTTTCTCCTAAACTTGTGGAGGCGCGTGAGTCTCTTATTTTGTCTGTAAGAAACAGGATTGCTCATACTGATCGTAATTTATCAGTAGATTCAATCCGAGAATATGTAGTCACAGCCATAAATATGATAAAACAAATGCAACCGTACCTTCCTAGATAGTTTTGTGTTTAGATTTTGTTCCTTACGCCCAACGTGACCCGCTGGTACAATACAAAGGCAAAGCATCCGAGTTGTTCCAGCAATTAGTGGCGGATGTGCGCTCTGCTGTGATCGGGCGCGTTTTCTCTTACCAGCCGCGCCGCATCGAGATCACTCCCACGGAAGTGGCTGAAACGCCGGTTGAGTCCCAGGCTCAGACACAAATGCCGCAGGTTGAAAGCGGCAAGAAAAAGCGCAAACGACATTAAACAATTCTGCTCCAGCCGCCGTCCGCGGCGGCTGAGCCAGCGCCGGGGACGGCGTTGTGAGCAGGTTACAAATTACAGGTATGACGGACCAGACCACCATTACTCTGAAAAATTATCGCGCCCTGCCCAAGGTGGAACTTCACCGGCACCTGGAGGGCACGCTGCGTTTGGATACCATGCTCGATATCGCGCAGCAGCATGGCATCACGATACCGGCGGATATTTTGCGCCTGAGTAATTGC
>JAJYOO010000056.1 GCA_021796155.1 Chloroflexota bacterium | reverse complement strand
CAATCCATTGCGAACGAAGCCCTACAAATCGCGTTGGACAACAACGCTCAACGCCGCGTGAACGGACGCATCGCCGCGTTCGCGTCCCTGCCCGATTGGCGCGAGCGGCGTCAGCGCGCGCATACCGTCCGGGCAGATGTTATTTCACATCTCGATGAATATCGAGATAAATTTATCGCAAAGGTTGAACAAAATGGAATCATTGTCCATCGTGCAAAAGACGCGGCTGAAGCTGTGAGGGTCATACTTGAAATTGCAAAAGATTCACCACAAAGGGCACGAAGGACACAAAGCAAAAAAGAAGAAGCCTTAGTGTCACCTAGTGACCGCCTGCCTTCGATAGAGGGTCGTGGTAAAAAGCTTTTCGCCAAATCCAAATCCATGGTATCGGAGGAAATCAATCTCAATCACGCGCTCGAAGCAGCAGGACATCGCGTGGTCGAAACAGATTTAGGTGAGTACATCGTTCAGTTGCGCGGAGAGAAACCCGCGCACATCATCACGCCCGCGGTGCATCTGCGCCGCCACGAAGTAGGGCAACTTTTTCACGAAAAACTCGGTATTCCATACACAGAAGATATTCCAACGCTGACGAACACAGCACGCAAAGTTTTGCGCGAAGTTTTTCTAACTGCTGATGTTGGTATAAGCGGCGTCAATTTCGGCGTGGCTGAAACAGGAACATTGTGCATCGTCACCAACGAAGGCAACGGGCGCATGGTCACAACCATGCCGCCAGTCCATATTGCATTGATGGGGATGGAACGGATCGTCCCAACGCTGGATGATCTTGCTTTGATGCTTTCACTCTTGCCGCGTTCCGCGACGGGACAAAAGATCACGGTTTACACACAACTCATCAACTCGCCTCGCCGCGCGGACGAAATAGATGGCGTGCGCGAACGTCATCTCGTCATCGTGGACAACGGACGCTCGCGCCTGCAACATTCCGCGTTACAGGAAGCTTTGTATTGCATCCGATGCGGCGCGTGTCTGAATGCTTGTCCCGTTTTCCGCGAATTGGGCGGGCATGCTTACGTTGGCGATGACGGCTCGATTGCGCCATATCCGGGGCCGATTGGTTCCATCGTTTCGCCGGGGTTATTGGGATTGGAACAATTCGGTCATTTGGCGCAGGCGTCATCATTATGCGGCGCATGCAAAGATGCGTGTCCAGTGGATATTGATTTGCCGAAGTTGTTGACGCGAGTTAGGGCTGGTGAAGAGGAAGAAGAAAAGAAGAAAGATGGCATTGGGCTTTCTTTCATGAGTCGAATTGGTTTACAAGCCTATGGCATGATTGCATCGTCGCCGCGACTATTCACGCTTTCTCAAAAGATTGCAGGGATTGGATCGAGAATCATCTCTCCGTTTTCACAATGGATGTGGATGCCATCCTTTACTGGCTGGGGTTACAGCAAGGATTTCCCGAGATTCGCGACGAAGACGTTTCGGGAGCGATTTCATCATGAAGAAATAAAGAGCGAAGGGGTTTTAATAAGTAAGAAGAAAGAAGAAAGAAGTGAGCCTGATGTTTCAAAAACGCAAAACGCAAGTGGTGTGGAAAGATTCACAGAAGAATTGACTGCGCTAGGCGGAAATGTTTATCGTGTTTCAAAAGACGAGTTAAACGATAAGTTGATTGAGCTTTTGAAGGCAAGAAACGCCGACGCGGCGTTGATGTGGGATCAAGTCGAGGGCGTGGATGAAGTCCGTTTAACGGAAGCCGGTGTGAAGGCGGTCCGGGGCGTTGATCCGAAATTGAAAGTTGGAATCACAGGCGCAGTATGTGCCATCGCCGAGACGGGAACAGTAGTCATTCCATCCGGCAAAGGACAGCCGTTAAGCGCGTCGTTGTTGTCTGAAATTCACATTGCAGTGATAAAGTCATTGCAGATTGTTTCGTCGTTGGAAGAGGCGTTACAAAAAAAGGAAGTGCGGGAAGCTTCGGCAATCGCGCTCGTGACCGGGCCATCGCGCACCGCCGACATCGAAATGACATTGACCATCGGTGTTCACGGCCCAAAAGAATTACATGTGTTCGTCGTTGACGATTGAATTATGGGATGTTACAATCTCGCCCGCTTCGGCACCCTATGCCACGTCGCTGACGCATGTCCGATGCAGATAATGTGCTCGCCCCCATCGTCTAGGGGCCCAGGACGAAGCCCTCTCAAGGCTTAAACTGGAGTTCGAATCTCCATGGGGGCACTGACCCAAAGCCCTGCAAATGCAGGGCTTTTCTTTTTGAGGAGGATTATGCGGGACCAAACAAAGAATTCTTCGCGGGGATATTTGATTGGTATTTTTGCTACTGTGCTTTTGTCGTTCACCGGGATTCTGATCAGCTATCTATATAGAAATTACAACCTGCCTTCATTGGTGTTGGCTTTTTGGCGCGATTGTTTTGTTGTATTCGCACTTGTCATTGCATTTCTAGGATTCAGCCGCAAGCGTTTTCAACTCGATCGTTCGCATTGGCGTTTCTTCGTTTTATATGGTTTGACATTGGCCTTATTCAATTCGATGTGGACGTTCTCCGTTCAATTCAATGGCGCTGCGATTGCAACTGTGCTGGCGTTCAGCTCGCCCGCCATGACAGCCATCCTCGCACATTTTATTCTCAAGGAGCAAATCAACGGCATCAAACTGATTTCGATTGGTTTGAGTCTATTTGGCACGGTGCTCGTTTCGGGCGCGGCTGATCCATCGGCATGGAAAGTAAACGCGGCGGGAATCTTGTTCGGCTTGCTGACCGGTTTGATGTTTGCCTGCTACAACATGATGGGCAAGACTTCTTCCAATAAATCCATTGATCCGTGGACGACGATGCTTTATGGTTTTAGCGGCGCAATCATTTTTCTCTTTTTGTTCAATCTTGCGGTGAACGCATTTGGCGGACAAAGTTTATTTGCGAATTTCATGTGGCTGGGAACATCCGTCAGCGGCTGGACAATTTTATTTTTCCTCGGCATCGGCCCGACAGTCGGCGGCTTCGGACTCTATTTGATAAGTCTCGGCTATTTGCCAGCGACCGTCGCGAATCTGATTGGTGCGCTTGAGCCAGCTTTCACTGCCATCTGGGCGTATTTCCTTTTGAGTGAGCAGCTCACATTCATCCAAATCATCGGAAGCTTGTTGGTATTTGCAAGCGTGATTTTGTTACGCCTCGGCGAAAATCCAGCAAGCCCAGAGTTAGCCTTGGAATAATCAATCATCGAATTTATTTTGTTGTAAAATCTTAGCAAGAGAATCATCAAGTTGACTCGCACCGCGAAATTCTTCATCATTGCTTCAACGCTCGCATTTGCCCTGACTGCTTGCGCGTCCGGCGGGCTACAAGCGTCATTGCCAATGGCGACGGCGCCTGTTTTATGGGCCAAAGTCAATATTCCAAAGCCGACCTACACGGCTTCTCCTTTCCCATCTCCATTGCCAACATTCACAAACACACCAACAAACGTCCCAACAAGTATTCCGACCAACATTCCCACAAACACACCGCCTGCTGTCCTCACAATGAACATTGTGGAAGACACGCCTGTACCCACATACTCCGCACCCAATAATTCAAGCAATACCAGCAACTCGCCGCAAGTTTCCGCGGGCGGAAAATACATCCTTGTTTCCATTTCAGGGCAGCATTTATACGCGTACGATAACGGGCAGCTCATTTACAGTTTTGTCGCATCTACTGGCATGGGCAATTCCACGCGCGCTGGCAACTTCAGCGTGTTGGATAAAATCCCAAACGCATATGGCGCGACCTGGGATCTTTGGATGCCAGACTGGCTCGGCATTTATTGGTCGGGCACTCTTGAAAATGGAATCCATGCTTTGCCGATTCTCTCCGGCGGGACTCGGCTCTGGGCCGGTTATCTCGGCACACCAATCTCTTTCGGCTGTGTTGTGCTTGGCATCAACGAAGCTCATGAACTTTATAACTGGGCAGAAGTCGGCACGCCGGTTGAAATTCAATGGTGATTAACAACATGGCGAACATTCTTGTCATCGGAAGCCTCAATGCAGATTTGGTCGTCCGTGCGCCGCGCTTTCCCGCGCCGGGTGAAACCATCAGCGGAAATGATCTGCAAACTTTTCCGGGCGGTAAGGGAGCGAATCAAGCCGTCGCCGCGGCGCGACTCGGCGCGAATGTCGCGATGATCGGACGTGTGGGAAATGATTCGTTTGGTTCCAATTTGATTCAGAATTTGAATCAAAATCATGTGGACACAAGCTACGTGCTGCGCGATGAAACTGCTTCGACCGGCACGGCGATCATTGTTGTGGATTCAAATGGACAAAACAGCATCGTCCTTTCGCCGGGAGCCAACGGCAAAGTTTCACCGGCGGATGTGGAACTCGCTTCTTTCTCGGACGCGGGCCTGCTCCTGCTTCAACTAGAGATTCCCATCGAGACGGTTTTACGCTCCGCCCGACGCGCCAAGCAAAATGGATTACGCGTCTTGTTGAATCCCGCACCAGCGCACCAATTGCCAGATGAATTGATTGAATTATCAGATTTCATCCTTCCCAACGAAACGGAATTGAGTCTGTTAACGCAGCAAACCATCAGCGATATTTCATCTGGCGAAACGGCGGCCTGCTCACTGGTCACGCGTGAAGCGCAGACGGTCATCGTCACGCTCGGCGCGAACGGTGCGTTGATTGTCAACAAAGACATTGTCAAACACATTCCATCTTTCAAAGTTAATGTTGTTGACACAACTGCCGCGGGCGACGCGTTCATCGGCGGGTTTGCAGTCGCGTTATCGAACAACAAATCGGTAGAGGATGCCGTACAATATGCTTGTGCTTGTGGCGCGCTTGCTGTGACCAAATTTGGCGCGCAACCTTCGCTGCCAACGAAAGAAGAAGTTGAAAATTTTTTGAAATCGTAGGAGCGAGGTCATCTCGCTCTGGGCAGGATGACCCTGCCCCTACGGATAACATGAATCCAAAACATATTCTCTTCGACACCGATCCCGGCATTGACGACGCGCTTGCCATACTGCTTGCAATTGCTTCACCAGAACTTCAAGTGGATGGCATCAGCGTTATCAATGGAAATTGTTCTGTAGATAATGGAGTGACCAACGCGCTTGCGGTTCTTGAACTCGCCAAAGCGAATCACATTCCCGTTGCGCGCGGCTTTGAACTGCCATTGGTCCAGCCTTCGTTGCTTGCACCGGAAACGCATGGCAACACCGGCCTCGGTTATGCCAAACTTCCCGCGCCAAAAACGAAACCAGTTGCTCAACATAGTGTTGACTTTCTTATCGAGAAGATTTTGTCTGCGCCGGGCGAGATCACGCTCGTTTGCATCGGGCCGCTGACCAATGTCGCGGTTGCGATTCGCAAAGAGCCGCGCATCATCCAAGCCGTGAAGGATGTCATCATCATGGGTGGCGCGATCCGGCATCAAGGCAACACAACGCCGGTAGCCGAGTTCAACGTTTACGTTGATCCGCATGCTTCGCACATGGTCTATCACAGCGAAATGCCGACCACGCTTGTGCCGCTGGATGTAACGTATCAATGTATTCTGACGCCGGACGACGTCAGACGCCTGCAAAAAATCAAATCGCCCATCCCGCAATTCGTCGCCGACTCGACGCGCTTCTACATGGAGTTCCACGACGAATTCCAAAAAATCGAAGGCTGCGTTATTAACGATCCGCTCGCGTTAGCCTTGACATTTGTCCCTGAGTTGTGCGATTATGAGGAACATTATGTGGACGTGGACATTTCCGGCGGCGTCTCGATGGGCAACACATACGCCGACTTTTACAAGATGACGAATAAGCCCGCCAACATGAAAGTTGCGCTGGGCGTCCGAGCCAGAGATTTTGTCGAATTATTTTTGGAACGCATGGAGCAATTGAGCAAAAAGATTTCAGAGTAGGAGGTGCTTCGGAAACGACAGCCACTTTCCATCCAGATTGAAACGCATTATTTCATCCAACTCATAAAAAGGAGAATGCAAAATGAAGTTAGTCGATTCAATCAAGAAAGATTTCAATACTGTCACTTGGGTTTTGATCCCGGTCGCCATTGCCATCAATGTGGTCATGGGCGAGATCGTTGTCCTGCTCAAACTGCCGATCTATCTTGACTCGATTGGCACGGTGCTCGTTGCGGCTGTGTGCGGCCCATGGGCCGGCGCATTGACCGGTGCGCTGTCGAACACGATCTGGGGCTTGCTGATTGACCCGAACGCGCTTCCTTGGTGGCCGGTCGCTTTGTTCATCGGCTTCGTCGCCGGTTGGTGTGCGAAATTCGGTTTGTTCAAAAATTGGTGGAAGGTCGTCATCACCGGCTTCCTTGTCGCGCTAACTGCCGCGATTGTCTCGACGCCGATTGCTGTCTACATTTATGGCGGCATCACGGCCAGTGGTTCATCGTTCATCACGGCCTATCTGTTGCAAACCGGCCAGGGATTGATCCCCGCAGTCTTCAGCACCAACTTCCTCGTCGAGCCAGTGGACAAAATCTCAACATCCTTGCTGGCCTTCGCCATCATTCAGGGACTTTCGACGCGCTTTATAGCACGCTTCCCGCGCCCGGAAAATGTTGAGATCGAAAAAGGCGCGACTCGCAACCAGTTGTTCTATGCGATTGGCATTGTGATCGTGTTGGTTCTGATCGCAGCCTTTGTGCTCACCAAGATTTTGACTCAGTAATTTCCCCTCACCCCTATCCCCTCTCCCATTCTTTGGGAGAGGGGAAATAAACCATGCACGAACGTCTTTCTTTTTACGTCAAACGCGATAGTCTCCTTCACAATCTGAATCCACTGACCAAGTTGGTCTTGGCCTTTGGTTTGACATTGCTTGCATTTTTGAGTCCGTGGTATTGGACTCCGCTTGCCATTATTTTGTTTATTGTCGTCCCGCTAAGTTTCATTGGAAAAGTTCAGCGAGAATTTTTAGGCGCAGTCTTCCGTCTCATCCTTCCCGCGACAGCATTTCTTTTTGTTATGCAGGCGCTTTTCCAGCCAGTTGGAAAAACGGAATTATTCAACATCTGGTTTTTGCACGTGATGCGCGAGAGTCTGGCCTATGCCTTTGAAAACGCCACGCGCATCTTTGCAATGGTTTCTTCATTTACAATTTTTCTTCTGACAACTCATCCCAGTGAAATGATGAGCGATCTCACGCATCGCGGTTTGCCAAGTCAATTCGCATACGTCATTATCTCCACGATTCAAATCATTCCGCAAATGCAATCCAAAGCGCAGACGATCATCGCCGCGCAGCGTTCGCGCGGCCTCGATACCGAGAGCAGCTTCCTCAAACGGATCGGTGCGCTGGTGCCGCTGGTCGGTCCGCTGGTATTTGGTTCATTGGTCGAAGTGGAAGAACGCGCCATCGCCATCGAAGCGCGCGGCTTTACATCCAAGCATAAAAAAACGTCGCTGCGCGAAATTCCCGACAGCGGCTTTGACCAAACCCTCCGCTGGATTCTTTTATTACTTGTCGTTGTAATTATCGCGGTCAAAATATGGCTATAGTCAATCTCGAGAACGTCACATACAAATATCCGCTCACTGAAATGCCCGCGCTCTCAAAGATCAACCTAAAAATAAATGAGGGCGAGTTCGTCGCGGTTATCGGTCCGAACAGTGCGGGAAAGTCCACATTGTGTTATACGCTGGCCGGCTTCGTCCCGCATTTTTTCAAAGGCGATTTGCAGGGAACTGTTGAAGTCGCTGGCGTTGAAACAAAATCGTCCACGTTGAGTGATTGGGTGTCGAACGTTGGACTTGCTTTCCAAAATCCGTTCAACCAAATTTCCGGTGCGAAATATACCGTCTATGAAGAGGTCGCGTTTGGACTGGAAAACTTTGGAATCTCGCGCGACGAAATGAAGGAGCGCGTCGATCAAGCCCTGACTTTGACCGGCATCCGCGATTTGGCTGACCGTTCGCCCTATTCTCTTTCCGGCGGACAACAGCAACGCGTCGCGCTGACTTCGATTTTGGTCATGCAGCCGAAAGTCCTCGTGCTCGATGAGCCGACTTCACAGATGGACCCAATCGGCACGCGCGAAGTCTTCGGCGTGATCCGCTCATTGGCCGAGCGCGGCATGACTGTTGTCATGGCCGAGCATAAAGTCGAATGGGTTGCAAAATTTGCCGACCGCGTGATCGCATTGTACGAAGGCAAGCTGATGATGGACGGCAAGCCAGGCGAAGTATTAACATCCGAACGTCTGGTGGGAAAAGGCTTTGGCATTTCGCGTTATACGTCCACGGCGCGCGAAGCGGTGAAGCGCGGCCTGTGGTCAAAGACTCGCAATTTGCCGGTCACGCTCGATGAAGCCATCGTGGGATTCACTCACACGTCGAGTCTCTCTTCTAAAAAAGCTGAGGGGAAAAAGAAATGAAGATTCAGATCAGCGACCTGCATTACACCTATCCCGCGGGCGTGGAAGCACTGCGCGGCATCTCGCTCGCGATTGAACCGGGCGAACAAGTTGCCATGGTTGGTCAAAATGGATCGGGCAAGACCACGCTCGTCAAGCATTTGAACGGTTTACTGCAACCCACTTCCGGGTCCGTGTTGATCGGCGAACTGGATACAAAAAAAACATCTGTTGCAAAACTTGCCGCGCATGTTGGTTATGTTTTTCAAAATCCGGATGAACAATTATTCTGTCGGACGATTCACGAAGAAGTTTCTTTCGGGCCGCGCAATCTCAAGTTCGAAGCGTCAAAAATTGAAAGTCTGGTTAACGATGCGTTGAATCTGGTTGAATTGAGTGACAAGAAAGAGACCAACCCTTACGATTTGTCTCCCACATGGCGCAAGATGGTCGCGCTGGCATCCATCGTTTCGATGGACACGTCCATTGTGATCCTCGATGAACCGACCACCGGTCAGGATGCGGTCAACATTGCACGCATCGCACATGTGGTCGCTGAATTGCGAAAGCGCGGCAAGACGGTCATCACTATCACACACGACATTGATTTCTGCGCGGAGAATTTCGAGCGCGTGATCGCGTTATCGCAGGGACAAATTTTGCTGGATGGCCCTGCCGGTTCCGTGCTTGGACAGGAAAAGATTCTCGCTCAAACGTATGTTGATCCGCCGCAATTGACCCGCCTCGGCAAACGACTGGGGCTCAAAAAGACAGTCCGCAATCAGGAAGAGTTTTTAGAAGCGCTGAAGAAATAATATTATTGTAGGGGCGGATGGCCATCCGCCCCTACTTTTTATGTATGACCAACTCTTCATAACCCGAATCGTTTTCCAATAATTCACGTTTATAAATTACATCTTCAAACGCGGCCAGGACAATTTCTGCGGTCGTGTAAATCTTGCATCCCGGCACGAGATGCCCGCCGATGGTTTTGCCATCTTCATCTGAAATCGAAATGTGCAAATGCGAGCCGTTGACCGAAACAGTTCCATTCAATGAGACGATTTCAAAGTGACCTTCGTATTCATTATGGAAACTTCGATTGGCAAGCCGCAACGTGGCATGCGTCAGACTTCCAACCGAGCAAAGGACGCAACCCGCTTCGATCTTTTTCTCGGAAACAAATCGTTCGATCTCATCGAGCAAATCTTGTCCGGGTTTCAAGCGAAAGGTGTAGGTCAACATAACTGTCTCCTGACAGGATTATAAAAGTAAAGTGCGCCTTTCGGCGCACTCATTCAACTGCCCGTACTATTTTTGTAGCAATCATAAAGGACACTTCCAGGCGTAAGCACTTGAAAGGGCGTTGTATGATAATCGGCATGATATTTTTCCAATTGATTCTGAATATCTTTCATTGCGACACTCGTTTGCCATTCGGCAATATTGAAAGAGCGCCATTCGGGAATCGCAGTGTATGTGCTTGATGCAAAATACATTCGGCAGGCAAGCGCCGCTCCAATTGCGTCACGCGTCAAGCCAGGCAATGCTGGCGAATGGAATTCATCCGCCAATACCGGAACCGAATCGGCTGACAAAGAAAATAAGTAAGGCACATCTAATCCCTTGCCCTGCGTGGCGCGCCAAACATTTTGCCTTACGATAAATCCATCCACATTTAAAAGGCTTAGGGAAATCGCAAATCCAAGAGATGCGATCAAGATGGCAAACGCCATGAAGCGTTCGCGTCGCAGGATCTCCAACACGACAGCTGCGGCCAGCAAAAGGCCAATCCAGATCAATGCCACGTGGGTATACGTCCGC
>JAJYOO010000055.1 GCA_021796155.1 Chloroflexota bacterium | reverse complement strand
CGGCGTCTTCGCCCAGCAATGCAACCTTATGCACATCCACATGATCCAGTATGCCCACTCGCGTTAGGCGGGGGCGGTGCGAAGGGCAACTCACATATCGGCGTGTTGCGCGTTTTGGAAAAGGAAGGATTCCGCATCCGCGCGGTTGCCGGGACAAGCTTTGGGGGCATGGTGGCTTGTTTCTACGCGGCCGGCCACAGTCCCGATGAGATCGAAGAAATCTTTTCCGCGGTGGATCAATCGCGTCTATATGATCGTCTCGCGGACGAGAGTCCGTCGTTTCTCGGATTGGGCCGTGTGCATGAATGGCTCGATCACCATTTTGGTGGACTTACGTTTGAAGAATTGAAAATCCCGTGCGCGGTCACGGCGGTGGACTTGAATACGTCGCAGGAAGTTGTTCTGAAGACCGGCAGTGTGCGTGACGCGATTTTATCTACCATCGCAGTGCCGGGCATCTTCCCCGCGTTCCGCATGAACGGTTGGGAATTATTGGACGGCGGCGTGTTGAATCCGGTTCCGGTTGCATTGGCGCGTTCGCTTGCACCGGGACTTCCAGCGGTCGCCGTTTCACTTAGCGCTCCGCTTGGACAACCGCCGCGTTCAATTTCGATGCGCCTGCCAAGTGCGTTGCCCGCGCCGCTTGCTTCGCGCCTGAGCCGTTTGCGGATCGCGCAGGCATTCGATATTTTTATGCGCTCGATTGATATTGGTAATCGTCAAGTTACAGAGCTTCGGCTTCAACTTGAAAGGCCACAGGTGATTATTCGCCCTGAAGTCGGCGAGGTGGGCATACTGGATCATGTGGATGTGCATAAGGTTGCATTGCTGGGCGAAGACGCCGCGCGCATCGCATTACCTGAACTTCAACGGGCAACATCGTGGATGAATCGTTTGCGCCGCCAGATCTTCGGGGAGAATTGATGCGCGATTTACGTGAGTATGCAAAGCAGACCAACATTCAGCTTGCCGCTGGCGCATTCCTTTTGTTATTTGTCTTTGGCATCGCGTTGATCTATTTTATTTATGGCCCCGGTGCGGCGCTTGTTGGTTTTCTATGTCTGCTTGGTGCGCTTGTGCCGATTGGCTTAATTCTTCTTGCATTATTTGGCATAGATTGGATTGTAAAACGTGCGAATTCAAAGTGATACGTATTTGATTGCATTTCAAGACTGGACATTGCGCGTCCGGCCCGCGACGGAGGGCGTGCCCCGTTTAATGCTGCTGATCCACGGCTGGACGGGCGACGAAAATTCCATGTGGGTTTTCACGCGCAATTTGTCTCGCGATTATTGGATTGTTGCGCCGCGTGCGCCATACACGACAAAACCGGGTGGCTATTCATGGCGTCCGCCTCGCGTCGGATCAGCTCACCACGCTCCCAACGATTCAAGCGGCTGGCCCGATTTCGATGATTTTCGTCTGGCGGCTGATTCATTGATTCGCCTGGTTGATGATTTCGCCGCCCAAAACAACATTGACGCGGGTCAATTCGATGTGATGGGTTTTAGTCAGGGTGCGGCTCTGACGGACACAATTGCGCTTTTGTATCCCGAACGGATTCGGCGCGCAGGCGTGCTGGCTGGATTCATTCCAGCCGGTGCAGAGCCAGTGATTGACAAACACCCGTTAAACGGCAAGCCGTTTTTCGTCGCGCACGGAACGCTGGATGAAATGGTCAAGATTGAGTATGCGCGGCAGTCCATCGAGATGTTGGAACGCGCCGGCGCAAACGTCACGTTTTGCGAAGATGAAGTGGGACATAAAGTCAGCGCAAATTGTATGCGCGCGTTGGAAGAATTTTTTGTCTAGCCCCCATCGTCACTTCGTGACACCTCCCCCATTTTCTTCTGGAAAATGGGGGAGGCTGGATGGGGCCGTTGACGCGTCGCTCTTTTACGATTATCCTTGCCCCGTTCAGTTCACAATGAAAAGGCGTTTACATGTCACATCCACAATTCTCCCGTCGTGATTTTCTAAAACTGACCGGGCTTGGCCTCGGCGCAATGGCATTGAATCCACTAAAAGGAACCTTCAACACGGTCGCACCGTTGGCGCAATTTCCGGCAGGCGATCAGTTGGGACGCATTGCCGTCACACCGAATTTTTATTCGACTCCGCTGAGAGCGCAGCCTGACCAAAACGCGCAAACTATTCGCAATCTCCAGCAGGACGAAGTTGTTGTCTGGCAGCGGGAGGTTGTTGGAACAACAGCTGCTGGAGGCATCAGCCGCACATGGGTTCAAACGCCGGATGGGTTTGTGTATGCGCCGCATGTCCAGCCGGTGCGGAATTTGCCCAATGCACCAATTACCGCGATCCCGGCGGGCAAGCCCGGATTCTGGGCCGAAGTGACAGTTCCTTACGTGGATCTCATGTTGCAAAACCAACCAATTTCGCCAGGGATCAAATATCTTCTTCAGACCAACCAACCGGTGCGTTTGTATTACAGCCAGGTCGTGTGGATTGATCAAATCGGCTCTCAAGACGGACATACGATTCTTTATCGTTTCAATGAATCACCCGGTCATGGATATGGCTATGGCGATCTGTTCCTCGCAGATGGTACGGCGTTCCGTCCATTAACGCCGGACGATGTCTCGCCGATCAATCCCAATGTGGATCCGTCTACGAAGACCATCACCGTGGATGCAACCGCCGAGCATCAAACGCTTTCATGCTTTGAAGGCAAGAACGAAGTTTATTTCTGCCGCGTCTCCACTGGCTATGGCACTCAATTTTCGACGCCGGTTGGAAAGCAGGCCATATCATGGAAAATTTTCTCGATTCACATGGCAGCAAGTTTCGGCGCGTCGGATAGCGGCTATGACACAATGGCCGTGCCGTGGCCGGTATTTTTCAATCAGCCTGCCGGTGCGGCCATCCACGGCGTTTTCTGGCACAACGATTTTGGCAACCGCCGCTCGCATGGTTGTGTAAACGCCGCTCCGGAAGATGCAAAATGGATTTTCCGTTGGTCAATGCCGCCCCTGACGCTGGATCAGAGTGAATGGCGGGAGACCGATTTTGCGAAAATTGGCGGCGCATTCAGCACGACGGTGGATGTATCTGAATTGAAAGTCACAGGATAATAGAAAGATAATGAATATTTCTGAAGTTACGATTGGTCTTGCCTTTTTGGCGGGACTCGCTTCTTTTCTTTCGCCGTGTGTGTTTTCCCTGGTCCCGGCGTATATTGGTTATTTGGGCGGGCGCGCCGCGGGCGGCGAACAAAACGAATCCAATCGCTGGATAACGGTCACACACGGCCTGGCGTTCGTCCTCGGATTCAGCGTAGTCTTCATTGTTTTGGGTGTGGCCGTTTCGGCGGCGGGCGGACTTCTGTACGACATCCGCAATTATCTGGCAAAAATTGGCGGCGTTGTTGTCATCATCTTTGGCCTGCACATGATCGGCGTTTTCCGAATCCCATTTTTGGAATACGATACGCGTGTCAACACCGCGCCGGATCGAAAGTGGGGTTATCTTTCGTCGGCGTTGATGGGCGTTTTCTTTTCAGCAGGCTGGTCGCCGTGTGTGGGACCCGTTCTCGGCGCGATTTTGACTCTGGCGATCAACGGTGGTTCGATTGCGCTCGGTGCGAAATTGCTCACCGCGTATTCCGCCGGACTTGCGATTCCATTCCTCGTTGCCGCATTTGGCATTGGCTGGGTCACGGCGACGCTTCGCAAATATAGCAAGGTCATGCATTATGTCGAAGTGGCAATGGGCGTGATCCTTGTGATCGTCGGCGTCATGCTCTTCGCAGGCGTGTTTGAACTGATTGCCCGGTACGGTTATTACGTCAATTTTGGATTATGAGCCATGGCTGAAAATATTTTTACCGTTACGCTTTATACCCGCGAGAATTGCAAGTTATGTGATGAAGTCAAAAAGAATCTCGAAAGTTTGCGGGAGAAGTTTCCGCACCGCCTGGTTGAAATCAACATTGATTCTGACTCGACGCTCAAGGAAAAATATGGCGAACAAATCCCGGTCGTGGATATTGGGCCATATCAGCTAAAAGCTCCCATCACAAAACAATCCTTGGAGATGACGCTCGGCGCGGCACAAGATCGCCGCGGACAACTTCGACAAGTGGGCGGCGCGGCCTATCAAGAACGCGTCCGTCAGGGACAGACGCTCTCGCGTAGCGATGGCATTTATCTCTGGATTTCCAAACATTATCTCGCTGTTCTCAATGTGTTGATGTTCTTGTATGTTGGGCTGCCGTTTGCCGCGCCGACCTTGATGAAACTTGGCGCGGAAGTTCCGGCGCGCGTGATTTACACGATGTACAGTCCGCTCTGCCACCAGTTTGCGTTTCGTTCGTTCTTTTTATTTGGCGAACAACCTTATTATCCAACAACAGAAGCGGGCGTGGCGGGCGTCCAGACTTTTGAGCAAATCAGCGGCCATATCGGTTTCGGCGATCCATACAGTCTTTCGCGTTTGTATGCGCGCCAATACATCGGTAATCCAACGGTTGGTTACAAAGTCGCATTCTGCGAACGCGATGTTGCAATCTATGCTTCCATTCTCCTCTTTGGTTTGATCTTTGCATGGACTGGTCGCCGCATTAAACCTTTGCATTGGATTTTGTGGGGATTGATCGGAATCGTGCCGATGGCGATTGACGGCTTCTGGCAATTGTTCAGCGAATTCAACTGGCCGTGGCTCATGGCGTATTTGCCTTATCACGAAAGCACTCCGTTCCAACGCGTGCTGACCGGCTTCCTGTTCGGTTTTGCGACAGCCTGGTTTGCATATCCGGCTATCGAAGAATCAATGAAGGATACACGCGAGTTTTTCGTCAAGAAATTTGCGGTTGCAAGTTAGCTTTTAGCTTCGACATGCCATTTTCACATAACAACGGAATCCGTTATTACACCTTCGACATTTTTCCGCGCGCGCTGACTCAGGCGGTCTTCACGCGGCGGGGAGGCATCAGCCCTGCGCCATGGACTTCGCTCAACGTCGGCGGGACGGTTGGAGATGACCCGGACCGCGTGCGCGAGAATCGCGTCCGTTCGTTTTCGGCTCTGGGCCGGACTTTAGACTCGCTCTTCGACGTCTGGCAGGTGCACTCCGCTGACGTTGTCTTCGCCGACGCACCCCGTCCTGCAAATGTGGATCATCACAAAGCCGATATCATCCTGACCGACAAACCAAACGTCACGCTTTACATGCGCTTCGCAGATTGTGTTCCGATCCTTTTCCATGATCCGAAAAAAGGTATTGTCGGAATCACGCACGCGGGCTGGCTGGGAACTGTGCGTGGCGCGTGCGCGGCAACCGTCAAAGCTATGCGTGAAAAATATGGCTCACAGCCAAAAGATATTCTGGCGGCGATTGGGCCATCCATTGGCGTGGATCATTATGAAGTCGGTCCGGACGTTATTTCGCAAGCGGAACAAGCTTTCGGCGATGACGCGAAGCGCGTGATCGAATCGCGAGATGGCAAAACTTATTTTGATTTGTGGAATGCCAATCGGATTCAACTCGAAAAATCGGGCGTGGAGCAAATTGAAGTTTCAGGGATTTGCACGGCCTGTCATCTCGACGATTGGTATTCACACCGCGCCGAAAAAGGCAAGACTGGTCGCTTCGGTGCGTTGATCGCGTTGTAAGTTGTAAGAGCGGATATAATATTTTCGGGATTCAGGGAGAACTATGCGTCATACTCACGGCTCAATTGAAGTTATCTGTGGTTCGATGTTCAGCGGTAAAACGGACGAACTGATTCGTCGTCTGGTGCGTGCCAAGATTGCGAAACAAAAAGTGCAGGTCTTCAAGCCCGCCATTGACGTTCGCTACGCGGTCGAAAAAGTTACTTCGCACGCTGGCGCGGACTTTGACGCGATTCCCATCGAGAAATCCGCGGAGATCAAAACGAGATTAGAACCGGATACGACCGTCGTTGGCATTGACGAGGCTCAGTTCATGGATGATGGAATCATCGAGGTGGCGCAGCAGTTGGCGGAGCGCGGCGTCCGCGTGCTGGTGGCCGGACTCGATATGGATTTTCGTGGCGAGCCGTTTGGCCCGATGCCGATTTTGATGTCGAAGGCGGAACGCGTGGACAAGCTCCATGCCATTTGCATGGTTTGTGGCGACGAAGCTTCGCGCACGCAAAGGCTTGTCAACGGAAAGCCAGCGCGCTATGATGACCCGGTGGTGATCGTCGGCGCGTCCGAATTGTATGAAGCGCGCTGCCGCATTCATCACGAGGTCCCTAGATAGTCTTATAGGTCAGGCGGTCTTACAAGTTCGACATGTCAGACCTGTAAGACTTGCAAGTCTTATAGGACTTATTAGACTTACGAGAAAAAATGCAAGATTATAAAGAGCTATTATCCGAAATTCTGATTGACGAAGATACTTTGCAGAAGCGCGTCGCAGAACTTGGGGCGGAAATCAGTGCGGATTATCAAGGCGACGAAAACCTGTTGCTCATCTGCATCTTGCGCGGCGGCGTGCCGTTCATGGTGGATTTGAGTCGGCACATCACGGTTCCGCACATGATGGACTTTATGGCGGTTTCATCGTACGGAGCGGGCAAGCGTGAGTCAGATGGCAACGTGCGCGTCACATTTGATCTGCAAACCAACATCAAGGACAAGGATGTTTTGCTTGTCGAAGATATTGTGGATAGCGGCCACACCATCGCGTCCGTGTTGGGAATGTTGGAGACGCGCCAGCCCGCCAGCTTGAGAGTCTGTGCGCTGCTCGATAAAGCTGAACGCCGCGAAGCAGTTGTTCCTATCCATTATCGCGGTTTCACGATACCGAATAAATTCGTCTTCGGTTATGGTCTTGACCTCGATGAATACTATCGCAATCTTCGTTTTGTCGGCGTTGTAGATTTGGAGAAGTATCACTCCGAGTGATTTGCCTGATGGGCAAGGGCGGTCATAAAAGAAGAGAAAATGCGAGATACTTCTCCGTACGCAGGTCGTTGGGTTGCCCTTTTACAGGGACGTGTCGTTGCTCACGGCGGCACGCCCGAGCAGGCTTTGATTGCCGCGCAGAAAAGCCGTCACAAAGAAAAACCAGAAATTATTTATATGCCTCTCGAATCCTCATTTCCAATTTCTCCATTGCTTGAACGCTTATGCGCGGCTTTGCCCGATCAGGAAATGTATCTTGTGGGCGGTGCAGTTCGCGACGCGTTGCTTGGACGCGTCTCACACGATTTGGATTTGGCAATTCCCAAAGATGCGATTG
Organism: Chloroflexota bacterium; assembly: GCA_021796155.1. The sequence goes on along the minus strand of JAJYOO010000055.1, from coordinate 3,065 downwards.
CTGTTGCCCGGCGTGCCGCTTCGGTTCTCGATGCCGATCTTTATGTGATGGATGAATCGTTCGACATCGCCCGCGTCATTGTCTCGACCGAAAACGGCTCCCGCGACATTTTAGATTTCGCGGCGTTCCGCGCCTCCGACCTCGAAGCTGACTTGCGCGGCCGCGACTTTACCATCAATGCCATTGCATTTGATCCGCGCAAGCAAACAATCCTTGATCCGCTCAATGGTGCGGCAGATTTACGTGCGAGATTAATTCGCGCTTGTTCTGGCACTTCGTTTCAAGATGATCCGATCCGAATTTTGCGCGCGGTCCGTCAGGCGGCTGCATTTGAATTCAATATCGAGTCTGAAACCCGCGCCGCGATGAAACGTGCAGCCAGTTTGCTACCGAGCATTTCTCCCGAACGTCAGCGCGATGAACTGTTCAAAATCCTCGAGGGCCCACGTCCCGATACGTCCATCCGCGCGTTGGAGATGCTGGGTGTGTTTCCATATTTGCTCCCCGAATTACCCGCCATGAAGGGCGTTGAACAGTCCGCACCACATGTATTCGATGTGTGGGAGCATACGTTGAGCGTGTTGCAACATCTCGAAGGCATTCTCGCTTCTCTTGCCCCTGGTTATGATGCTGAGAAAACAAATGATATGTTCACTGGTTTGCTCACTTTGCGTCTCGGACGCTATCGCGAGCAATTTGCTGCGCATTTTTCCAAACTGCTAAATCCGAATCGCTCGATGTGTGCGCTTTTGTTTTTTGCCGCACTTTATCACGATGTATCAAAACCCGCCACAAAATTTGTGGACGATACGGGGCGCATCCGCTTTTTCGATCACGATCAGGTCGGTGCGAAGGTCGCGTCCAAACGCGCACATGACTTCAATTTGAGCAACGATGAAATTGACCGTTTGAAAGTCATCATTGAAAACCACATGCGTTTTCACGCCTTTTCGAGTCGCATGGAAGGTGAGAAGCAGGAACCGTCGCGCAAAGCCATCTATCGTTTCTTCCGCGATTCGGGCGAAGGCGGCGTTGACCTCGTCTTGCTTGGGCTTGCAGATTTGCGCGGCACGCGCGGCCACACATTGACTCAGGAAACGTGGTCTGCCGCGCTTGATATTGCCCGCCTCCTTTTGGAAAATTACTGGGAGCGACCGGAAGAAACCGTCGCGCCGCCGCGTCTTTTAAATGGGCTTGATGTAATCAAAGAATATAAACTCGAACAGGGTCCGATCATCGGTCAGGTGCTTGAAGCGATTCGCGAGGCACAGGCAACCGGTAAAGTGTCCACGCGTGAAGAGGCGCTGAATTTTGGACGCGAGTGGTTAAAGGAAAATCAAAAGTGAATCTGGTCTTCTTCGATCTCGAAACACAAAAATTATTTCAAGATGTCGGCGGGCGCGACGCCAGTAAATTGTTGCTGGCCTGCGGTGTCACGTATTCGACGGACAAAAACGATTTCAGCGTTTATTGGGAACGCGACGCGCAGACGTTAGTGAACGAACTCAAGTCGGCGGACAAAGTGATCGGCTTCAATATCCGCGAATTCGATTACGAAGTTTTGCGTCCATATGTTCCTTCATTTAATTTCGCTTCGCTCCGGACGTTGGATCTAATGCTCGATCTCAGCCGGACTCTCGGCTTTCGGCTTCCCCTCGACTCGCTGGCGAAGGCTTGTCTCGGTGCGACCAAAACCGCCGACGGAGTCCAATCGGTGGAATGGTTTCGCAACGGCGAGAAAGATAAAGTTGCAGAATATTGCAAAGCCGACGTAGACATCACGCGCCGCGTCTATGAATTTGGCCGCGATAATGGATTTATCTATTATTACAGCAAGCTGGGAAGCAAATTGAAAGTGAATGTAAATTGGAAATGATGTGGCAGGGGCAGATGTCCATCCGCCCCTACGGAGATGAAATGGAAAAAGCAAAAATTAACGGTATCAATCTTGCATGCGAACGTCGAGGCAAAGGCGCGCCGCTGGTTTTGATTCATGGTTATCCGCTTGATCATACAACGTGGGATGAGGCTGTGCCGCTTCTCGAAAAAGATTTTGACGTTATTCTGCCTGACTTGCGCGGGCTTGGAAATTCTGAAGCCGTCACTTCTATTTATACCGTTGCCGACCTTGCTTCAGATATTGCCGGTTTATTGGATCACCTCAAAATCAAAAGCGCGTTTATTGCCGGTCATTCGATGGGCGGATACGTTGCGTTGGCATTTGCTCGCGCATATCCCGAACGCGTGCGCGGGCTGGCAATGATTTCTTCACAAATGCTTGCTGACGCGCCAGATCGCAAAGAGGACCGTTATAAATCTGCGGCAGAGGTTGCCGAAAAAGGCGTCGGCGTAGTTGCGGATGCGTTGACATCAAAACTCACGGCGAATGCCCGCGTCCAGACTTTTGTTCACGATTTGATGGCAAAACAAAAACCCGCTGGAGCGATCGGTTCATTGAAAGCGATGGCCGAGCGGCCTGATTCAAGTGACAGTTTTGCCAAGTTTAATTTCCCGGTTTTGATTGTCCATGGCGATGCCGACGCGTTGATTCCCGTCGAGCGCGGACGCGAAATGAAAGTTGCGTTGCCATCTGCAAATTATGTCGAACTGCCGGGGCTGGGTCACATGCCGATGATAGAAAATCCGCAAGCGGTGGCGGATGCGCTGAAATTTTTTGTAAAAGCCAAAGGGTAGAATCAAAATGAAAACGGGATCCGATGTCGGGTCCCGTTTTTGATGCGTTATGGCGTCAGCGGATTGACGCGCGGATGCAGTTTGTGTTCTTCTTCTGCCGGGTAGAGCGTGCCGGTCCGTCGAACCAGTTTGTTCAAATGTGCGACCAGCACGGCACTCGGAACCGGCTTGACGAGGTAGTCATCCGCGCCGGCGTCGAGAATGCTCGCCACAATGGATGGATCGTCGAGTGCAGATAAGATCAGGATCGGAAGGTTGCTGAAAGCGCGTACTGCCTTACAGATTTGCCAGCCGTCCATATGGGGCATCATCAGGTCCAGCAGGACTAATTGTGGTGACTTTTCTTTGATAATGCGAATGCCTTCTTCGCC